>DAOUSH010000003.1 GCA_030627335.1 Dehalococcoidia bacterium
CAGCAAGCTCCTGGGTAATAATACCGGCTTCCACTTGCTCTTGGATGAAAGCTTTTTTGACCGCCATGATGGCTTCAACCAGGGCGTCCTCGGTAACTCCACTGGCAGCCGCAATCTCTACCAGGCTCTTGCCCTCAAGCCGAAGCGTCTGAAGCTCTTCAGTGGTAAGGCCCAGAAGCTGGCATACCACCTCGGTAACGCCCTCACCGTAGAAACCAGCGCCCTGGCCCCCGCCGCAGAGCCCGGTCAGCTGTAATTCCTGCCTGACATCAATATTGGGGCAAGAACCACTGGCATCTACCGGGCCAGCCGCCGCCACCACACCACCCAGAGAGGCTGTTAATAGGCTAGCCGCTACTATAACCGCCAAGGTAATCTTTAGTCTCCTGCTCATCTTAGTCCTCCTTTCTTATTTTTGGTCAGATATCTCTAACCTCTGCCACCATCATATACCTCCGGTATGGAGGAATTATGGAGAAATAATGCTGTTAATGTGTGTTTTGAAGGCCCTTCCTGGAAAAAATTGAAAATTTCTTCAAATTAATGAGGCTCGGGCTGAAAAGTCGGTTAATCGTTTTTAGTCAATAGGAAATAGGATGCCAGTCTACACATTCCATCTGAATGTTCAATTTACTCACCAGTGTTCGTAACGCACTAAATCACCCAACGATTTCCTGCTCTTATGTCCGGGCCGACCAGCAGGATATCCCAGTGGTGTGAATGCAATCGGCTCCACGCCATCCGGTAGTCTTAGTACTTGACGTGTGATATCAGGATTGCACGCTCTAACCCAGCATGTGCCGAGTCCTAAGTCAGTGGCTGCCAGGATTAGATGGTCCAATGCTGGTAACTCTAACTTAGCAACTGGTACACCTTATAGGGCAGGCCGGCTTTTATTAATATACTTGTTAATAATGAAGTAATTTTGCCAAACGTTTCGGGTCACTAGTTTTCCTCATAGCTTCTTTTCGAGTAACCTTATGACTGTTAACTAAATTTGCTAATGCATCGTCAAGGCTCTGCATGCCCACATCCATGTGAAGGTGTATATAGCTAGGGATTTCAAAGGTGCGATTATCCCGGATTAGATTTCTAATTGCTGGATTAGCTATAACAATTTCAAAGGCAGCTATCATACCATTACCGCTAGCACGCTGCAATAGAGTCTGCGATAATATTGCTATTATTTCCTGTGATATTTGGAGTCTGATCTGGGTTTGCTGGTTAGGGGGGAAAATATCGATCAACCGATCAATAGTCTGAGGAGCATCAGTAGTGTGCAATGTGCTCATTACCAGGTGGCCAGTCTCTGCTGCCGTGATTGCCGTAGAAATGGTATCTAGATCCCGCATTTCACCAACAACAATGGCATCTGGATCATGGCGGAGAGCATGAACCAGTGCAACATGAAATGATTTTGTATCGTTACCGAGTTCTCGCTGAGCAATAATGGACTGAATGTCTTGATGTTGGTACTCAATAGGATCCTCAATACAAATAATGCTGCAATCCCTATTCTCATTAAGATGATGAACCATGGCAGCCATAGTGGTAGATTTGCCAACGCCTGTAGGGCCAGTTATCAAGATGAGTCCTCTGGGTTGGAGAATTAGTTCCTTGCAAACCTGAGGCAACCCTAATTCATCAATGGATGGCACTTCGAAGGGCAACATTCGGCAGGCAATGCTAATCATATTTCTTTGCAGCATGACATTAACTCGGAATCTGGCCGAAACATCAAGAGCGTAGGCAAAATCTAATTCTTTGTCTCTATAAAAACGATCTCGCTGTTCCTGCGTAGTGATTTGCTCAAGTATTCGGATAGCATCGTCATTTGTAAGTATGGGAAATTCATTCTGCTGCTTAAGCCGACCATTTATGCGGAAAACTGGTGGTATGCCAGGCCTTAAATGTAAATCTGATGCCCTTGTTGTCACCGCTAATTTAAAAAGTACATTTATATCCATATCACCACCTATTATACTACACTATTACAAGGAATGGCCCACTTTATACAATTGGCCCCATCTGCCTGCTCGCAAGAATCACCTTTGTAATTATTGCGGATGTAATTTATGAGAAAGCCGCAGGACTCAATAAGAGTTAAAGGACGCGATTTTATCTATTGGCTCCCTGCTATGTTCTGAACGTGTTTTTTCCCTATCGTAATAGCCTAACGCTATTAGGATATCTATCTTTTTACGATGCGGGATTTCTAATACTGATTTTACCGCCCTTTCATTAAACCAACCTATCCAGCAAGTTCCAAGACCCAAATCCTCAGCCTGGAGTACGAAATGCTCAACAGCCGCCCCTATATCTATAAGGTAATATTTCGTGCCCCGGAACATACCGCCGATGCTGGCCAAAAACTTAGACCTTTCGGAGACCACGGCAATCATAACGGGGGCCATTTTGCAAAAGGAATTCATCGAATATATGCCGCGGAAAGCGGCATCGCCTAGCTTATCCTTCAACTGCTTGTCATCCACGACTATGAACTTCCATGGTTGTGAATTACAGGCGGAAGGAGCTAGTCTTGCCGCCTCAAGGCACATCATTATCTTCACTCGCTCTACAGGCCTATCCAAGAAATCCCTAATGCTTTTTCTGTGTTTTAGTAGGTCCAAAAGAGCCATATCTCGCTTCCTCACATCATGCCCAGTTTCGGCAGATACATTCTTAATATCAATCCTAGTTTCTGATAGGAGGCTTTGTCAATATGTGGGATGGGTTATTGGCGATTATATTAGATATGCTATACGAGAAACTGTTATTGAACTGACTAGCCTTCTTGTCCATTGATTTACAAATCCTGACCTTGGTAGTATACTACAAATTATAATACTGGAGGAGGTCTCACTAATGACAATCAAGATTGTTACTGATAGCACTGCTGACTTGTCACCAGAGTTAATTAAAGAGCTTGGGATTACCGTGGTTCCTTTGCACGTGTGCTTTGGGAAAGATGTATACCGTGACCGGGAGGAAATCAGCGAAGACGATTTTTATCAGAGGTTGCTGCAAGGCTCCACCCATCCCACTACCACGCAGCCGACTCCGCAGGATTTTGCTGAAGTCTATCGCCAGCTTTCCTCTGAAGCTGATGGTATTATTTCCATTCACATCTCCGAGAAACTAAGTGGTACCTGCAACTCAGCGTTGCAGGGTAAAAAACTAGTGGAGAAGGGATGTCCCATTGAGGTGATCGACTCGAAGACGACATCAATGGCTCTGGGGCTACTAGTTATGGCGGCGGCTACTATAGCCAAAACTGGGAAGAGCCTACCGCAGGTGGTGGAGGACGTGAAGCAGGTTGTATCCAGTGTCAAGTTGCTCGTTCTCTTTGATACCCTGAAATATCTGGCCAAAGGTGGGCGCATTGGGAAAGCAAAGTCTCTGTTGGGCTCAGTATTAAACGTAAAACCGATGCTAACAATCAAAGATGGAGAATTCGTGCCGGTAGGCCAAGTCCGCAGCCGTTCCAAGGGTACAGAGAGACTGTTTGACTTTGTAAAAGATACTGCCGATATAGAGGATTTGGCAGTTATTTATAGCACCACACCTGATGAAGCTAAGGCTCTGGCTGAACGCATCAGTTCGATACTTTCCCCAAAGCAGGCCAGAATAGCCAGATTGGGGCCTGTGCTGGGAGTGCATGGGGGTCCAGGTGTCCTGGCGATAGCATTCAGAATAAAATAGTAGTTTAGTAGCTCATTATCAATAAACCATAAGCGAATAGTCAGCATAGAAATCCCCAAGCTATAATATAATAATTCCAGATAATGGGCATCCGTTTGCGCACCCTATCCCTAATTGCTAGAATTAGCTCAGGTAACAGCCATACAGATTGTGCCCCTGTAGCTCAGAGGATAGAGCAGCGGTTTCCTAAACCGCGTGTCGGGCGTTCGAGTCGCCCCAGGGGTACCACTTTTTATAGCTAAGATTACAAGATGGAAATCAATATAATACTCTAGAAATCTTTGCTAATCTTTTTGCTAACGCTTTTATCAAAAGTCCCGATAAGAATTGAAAAAGCTACGGTACATCAGCAAAGGCTGCTATGGGGGCGCAGGCGACTCCTACCATACTCGGGCCGGTATGAGCACCGAGCACGAGGGACATCGGTCCAACGGGCATCCATGTGCAATCAAACCGCTCATCCACCAGATCGCGTAATTTCGACGCCCCTTCAAGATTGTGTGAATGAAGCACCTGAACACGCAGAGAACTGCCCGGTGAATGCTGGCGGGTAATCAGGTCAACCAGCTTTTTAACTGCCTGATTAAAGGTTCGCGCAAGGCCTAGCTGCACATAAGTGCCGCCCTTTTTCTCAACACCGATTAGTGGCTTGATATTAAGTAATGAGGCCATAATGCCTTTAAGGTGGCTTATTCGTCCGCCGTGAATCAGGTATTTGAGTTCATTGAGGGTGTACATGCTCTCACTGGCATTTCCGATGCTTTCCATCAATGATAATATTTGCTCTTTCAACCAGCCGGCTTTTATCGCCCTGGCTGCTGCTTCAACCTGCCAGCCAGCCGCGGCGGATAAGGTTTTTGTGTCAATATGGGTAACGTTGGCCTCCGGCACGAGTTTTGCCGCTGTCTGAGCCACGCTGAATGTACCGCTTAGACCTGAGGACATATGTATGGACATAATATCGGGATCTGTAGCCGCAATGCGCTTATAAACTTCGGTAAAGCTGCCGACTGATGGCTGGGAAGTGCTGGGGAAGCGTTGAGATTTTTCCAGCAAGCGGTAAAATTCATCCGGTGTGATATCTACGCCTTCACGGTAAGTTATCCCTTCCAGGGTTACTGAAAGTGGAACAACGCTGATATCCAACTCAGCTAATCGTTCAGGAGACAGGCAGAGATCGGTTCCGCTATCGGTTACAATTTTCATTTTACTATACTCCAGTGAAAGGTTACTTTTTAAATCGGGGCTACATCCCTAATGTTATAACAGTAAAACTGTTTATATCATAGTAAGTATGGGATTCCTCAGTTAAATTGCGTGATGCAAAGGCTATAACTTGAACGTAATACCATTATTTGTTAAGCTGTCTAGCAGATTTCTAAGGGATACAACTTTTATAGCTGAAAAAACATCTGCGACAGGAGAACAGGGTGCATCAAGTAATAGCCAGGGTCATATCCCAGAAGGGAACCTGTGAAGCCGGGCATAAAACCGGAGACGAGTTTATAATCGGGCAGAGCACTCCGCCGGGGATGTGTTCCTGGGCGTTCCATACCCTCTTTCCTTTTGCCGAGGTCCTGCAGTTCAGCGGCTCATTCCCCTGGGAAAAAGACCCGGATAAAGCCACCGTCGCCTGCCCCGACCCGGATAACCCGGTGGTGTTCGAGTTAAGGCGAGAACCTTTATAGCAGACTCCGCCCTCTAGCGCCTGTATCTCGTCTCAGTCACAGGCTTACCCGAACCCCCTTAGCCATAACCCAGGCCAGTCCCTCTCCAATATGTTTTTCGTCACCCTCTAACTCCAGCACCAGCCAGCCTGTGTCCTCGGTGATATCGGCGAGGTGGATATTGGTTACCAGATTGAACTGGTGGCTCATGGTATGGATAATGGGCTCCAGAAGCAGCTCCTGGGGAAAGGTAAGGGTTGCCCTCTTCTTAGCCATCTCAACCTCCCTGGCTGAACTCCTCCATAATCTCTCTTATCCTCTGCTTTAGCTCATCCTCGGGAACTAATATGCCGGACTTGCCCTCTAATTCTTTGAGCCGCTTTTCCAGGTTAGCCTGCTCGCCCCGGCTGGTTAACTCAATATGAGATAAAGGCCATTATTCCTTTTCCTCAAGCTCTTTCCCAACCCAGTCCAGATAATCCCGGTTGCCGCCGACGATAGGCAGGGCGATTACCTCCGGGACATCGCTAGAGTGAATCCTCTTGACCAGTTGTACAATATCGTCCACTAGCGACGCCTTAGTCTTAACTACCAGCAGGCTTTCCCGGGACGAGTCGATCTTGCCCCGCCACCAGAAGAGTGAGTTGATCTCGGGTACGATGTTGACGCAAGCCGCCTTCTTCTGCTCAAGCAGCACCCGGGATATCAGCTGGGCTTCCTCATCCGCTTCCGTGGTGATAAAAAGGACGACATAAGCAGTATTTGCTACTTTACCCATTCTATGCCCTCCTATACCACCTCAAGCATTCTGCCCACAGCCGATTTTGCCTTCAGCCGAATATCTTCAGGCACTCTGACCTCGGGAGCCATCGTCTCCAGCGAGCGCAGTATCTTCTCTAGGGTAATCAGCTTCATATCGGGGCAGATTGCCTGCTCGGAGGCAGGGATAAATTGCTTTGCCGGATTCTCTTTCTTGAGGCGGTATATCATACCTATTTCCGTGCCCACTATCACCTGGGCGACGTCCTTCCGACGGGCGTAGCGGCACATACCCCCAGTGCTTAGCACCTCGTCTGCCAGATTAATAACCTCAGGCCGGCACTCCGGGTGCACCACTACCCTGGCCCGGGGATACTCTTCTTTAAGCCGAAGTATATACTCAGGCAGTATCCGGGCATGGGTCGGGCAGAAGCCAGGCCAGAAGAAAAATTGCTTCTTTACCCTGGTTGAAATGTAGTGACCCAGATACTGGTCGGGAACGAACAGTATCTGCTCACTGTCCAGGCTGCTCACCACCGCTACGGCATTAGCCGAGGTACAGCAGACATCGGACTCCGCCTTGACCTCCGCCGTCGAGTTGACATAGCAAACGACAGCCGCCTGCGGCAGCTCCCTCTTTTTCTCCCTCAGCTCCTCGGCGGTTACCATATCAGCCATAGGGCAACCGGCGGACGCCTCCGGTAGCAAGACCGTCTTATCGGGGCACAGGATAGAGGCCGTCTCAGCCATAAAGTGAACCCCGCAGAAGACGATTACCTCCGCCTTACTTTCAGCCGCTATCTGGCTCAGCTCCAGGGAATCGCCGACAAAGTCGGCTATATTCTGAACCTCACCCAGCTGATAGTTGTGAGCAAGTATAACCGCCTTCTTTTCCCGCCTCAGGCTCAATATCTTGTTTATCAATTCGGCATTATTAACGGTTACCAACGGCAATCCTCCATCAATTACATTATTGAGAAGAGATAACCCAAAGTCAAGGCGGCTACACTTATAGTCACCAGATAAACGAGCAGGACCCTGCCGCCGAACTCTTTTCTTAATACCAGAATAGTCCCCCAGCTGGTAACCGGGCCGACTATCAGCATCACCATACCGGCGCCGATATTCATCCCCTGCGCTATAAAGGCATGAACCAGGGGAACACTGGCGGTGGAGCAGATATACATCATCATGAGGAAGAGACCTATCGCCAGAAAGGGCAATACCTCAAGGAAGTAATCCTTGAATGTTATAAAGAACTGAGCCACCATATCCATCACTCTTACTCCCCTAAGGCTTGTATTTCTTCAGGGCGTCGTAAAAAGCGTTCCAGAAGGGATCAACAATGGGATGCTTAAGCTTCTCTTCCCGTCCGCCCTTAGTCAGCACCATGCCTCCCTCCGGCGGGGTAAACTCGCCGACTACGGAAGAACAGATGCCCTCCTTGGACAGAGCCTGCACTACCTCCCCGGACTTGTGCGGGCGGCAGGCGATAATCAGCGTCCCTTCGCTTATTGCAGCATAGGGGTCAATGTTAAAATAATCACATATCTCAATAGTGCAGTCTGTAATTACTATCTTTTCCTGCTCAACCCTGACCCCGAGACCGGCCGCCTCCGCCAGCTCGTAGAGCCCACCCCAGATGCCACACTCGGTAGCATCGTGCATGGCGGTAACGCCGTCCTGCCGGACGCCGACGGTTATAGCGGTCATGGCCTCTTTCACTACTGACATTTTATAGAATACCTGCTCGGCACGCCTGCGGAAATCGGCGCCGAACTCTCGCTCGATAAGCTGTGGAAGCATAGCGGCAAAGATGCCGGTCGCCTCGATAGCCGGCCCCTTGGTGACAATTATCTCATCTCCCGCCTGAATAAAAGCCGGGGTAACATAATCCTCCATTTCACCGACGCCGACCACGGTAGCGCCGCCGACCATAGGATAGTGGCAGTTTTCGTACCTGGCGGTATGACCGGTAATGACCGAGACCCCCAGCTTTTGGCACTCGGAGTGCATGGTCTGCCACATTGTCTCCATCTGCTCCTTGGTTATCTCCATTGGCAGGTTCAGGTCTATGGACAGGAAACGGGGGGGTAAGCCGCAGGTGACGGCATCGGAGGCGAGGATATGGATGGCAAACCAGGCCGCCCTTTCCCAACCGTATTCCGGGACGATAAATACCGGGTCGGTGGTAAAAGAGACCGCCTTACCGCCGATTGTTACTATGCCGACATCAGTGCCGTGCTTGGGGCCGACCAGGACGCTGTCGCTATTAGCTCCCAGCCGGGGGAAGATAAGCTCTGCAAAGATCTCGGCCGATATTTTGCCGATTTCCGGGATTTCACCCATATCAAATATGCCTCCTGTCCGTTTTACCGAGAGTAAAATAAAAAATAAAGCAGGCCTTATAATCCCGGGGCTACTTCAACTCCGGCATAACCAAGACCCACTTTTTACTATTCGCCGCTCTCTTCACCCAGGGACTCAAGAAACACATCGGGGATATTTGTCAGCCGTTCATCCGCCCACATCTTAAGACAATCAAGAGAACAGAAGCTGTAGCGGTCAATCGATTCGGCGCCCTTCAAGCAGGACAGCATCAGCCAGCCACACAGGATATCACAGGGCTTATCCCCCTCATCCAACTCCACCTCCCTGCCACAGGAATAGCAGATATAGTTTTTTATCATTTCAGCGCTCCGGCCGTTGTTGCCGCTTGCCTGCCTTAATATTAAAGGCAAACCTGTGTCGTGTCAATCCTGGTGGGGATTTGCCGATAGGTCATGTCTCGGCTGGCGCCGGCTCCCCTCTCTTTTTATAAACAAGCCTGGCTAGAAGGATACTCAGCTCCATGAGAATAATAAGCGGCAGGGCAATAATGCTCTGATTTATCGGGTCAAAGGTGGGCGTGATAAGCGCCGCTATTATAAACGCTACTACTATCCACATCCTCCGCCGTTTTGCCAGCCACTGCGGCGAAACCAGCCCCATCCTCGCCAGGAGCATTATTATTATTGGCGTTTCAAAAACAATGCCGACAGACACTATAAGCCGGGTTACAATATTAACATAATTGCTAATCCTGATTTGAGGTTCGGCTACACTGGACATAAAATTCAGCAGGAAGTTCAGTGCCGGTGGCAGGGCGATATAGTAGGCAAAAGCCACGCCGCCAAGGAACATTATGGTTACCGCTGGCAGTATCCGATAGATATTTCTTTTTTCTTTTGGGGTAAGTGCCGGGGTAATATAGGCAATAGCCTGATAGACGAGAAAGGGCATAGAAATTATGATGCCCCCGGCCAGGGCAACCTTGAAAAAGACTGCCAGGTTCTCCACCAGCTCAATCGCCTGAAGCTCAATATCTCCTGCCGGTGCTTTCAGTAACTCCAGCATCTGCGGGGCAAATATAAAGGCGATTGCCGTACCAATGGCGACTGCAATCGCCGACTTTAAGCCACGGTCACGCAGCTCTCTCAGGTGATACATTATGGGCATGTTGCCGGGAGTTATTTCAGGGCTTTCAGTCTCTCTGGCCAATTCAAGCTCCTATATCCTGTGCCCCGTTTTTCTTCGTTTTTCCCTCGGGTGCTTCCTCAGCTTTAGCCACGGGTGCTTCCTCGGCCACCTTCTTAACCATCTTCTTCTTCCTCCACTTCCAATACGGGCTCCGTACCTTTTGTCTGAGATGCCTCTCCGGGTTCTGTTTTGGTTTCTTCTTTAATCTCGCTGGCTTCCTTATTTACCACATCGTTCAGGTCCTGGGAACCTTCTTCCAGTATCTTCTTTGCCTCCTCGACTTCCGCCTTCGCCGTCTCTTTAACCTTCTCGGCTCCTCCACTTATTGCCTTGCTCAGCTTCTTGGCGCCTTCATCCAGTATCTTGGATAGTTCTTTGGCTTCCTTCTCCAGTGGCACCTTCATCTCAGCGGCCGTCTTCTTCATTTCGATAGCTTCTTTATCTATCAACTCGCCCAACTCCTTGGTGCCCTCTTCCAGTGTCTTTTTTATTTCTTTCGCTTCTATACCCATCGTCTTGGATATCTCATCCGCCTCTTTATCCAGAGCCGTCTTTATATCTTTAGATTCTTCGTCCAGAACCTTGTTTAAATCAGTAAACGTCTTCTTTATGTCCGTAGCTTCTTCGTCCAGATCCATAGCCTTTGTCATCTCGCCGGTGAGGTTTTTGGTCATCTTCCTGAAGTTACGCGTCAGCTTACCAAATTTCTTGGCATACTCCGGTAACTTGTCCGGCCCGATTACAATCAGGGCGACGGCAAGAACGACAAATATCTCTACAATCCCAATATCAAAGAAGCCCACTATCCAGCCTCACTATTAACCTGGTTGTTACCTATCTCGTTATACCAAACGGGTTCCAGGAATAGGAATCCCTGAGCCAGATGAAGCGACGATGCCCCCCAATAAACAATCGCCCGAATAGTATCCCGGTAAAGACATTTTGTACTGAAGCAAACCCCTTGATATAGCCATCAGCCTGTCCCCTCTCAAACAGCGGGCGGGGTAACCCAGGGGCAACAACCCGGCTAAAGAAATTCCCCTTCCTTTTGCCAAGAGAAAGGGATAAGTCTTGACAGGCTCCCCTAAGACAGGCTGATGCTTAAACGACTTCCTGTCAAGAGGCATATTTTAGAACTATAGAGAATATTTAAAAATCCCGATTTCCTAAAATAGCCTTACTTTATATCTCTTTATGCTTTTTCTTCGATTTTCTCTTCAACTTTAGCCGCGGGTGCTTCCTCAGCCACCTTCTTAACCGCCTTCTTCTTCCTAGTCTTCTTCTTTTTAGCCTTATCCCCTGCCTTATCTGCCTTAGCTGCTTCCTCTTCCTCTTCGCCAGTCTGCCCCTTCTTAAAGGCACGTATACTCTTGCCGAAAGCGGCGCCAACCTGCGGCAGTTTGCCCACTCCGAATACAATGAGGATAATCACCAGGATGAGTCCTATCTCCAATGGTCCCGGTCTAATCATACTGTTACTAACCCCCCTTTATCTTTATGGATAACTGATAACCGCCGAGATACAGCCCAATCCCAAGATTATTCTCGAGGAACTAAGGCTTGGTATCTGGCATTTAATGTCTGTTATAAGTTTAATCATACACAACTGATAATTCGTTGTCAACACGGATTATAGACAGGTAATATTTTGATAACCGTCCCATAAAAGATATAATGTGAGGCGAGGAAATGCCATTGAATAAGAAGCATCTATCGCTGGCTACCACTCGCTGCGGTAATACCGAGTTCCGCTGGGGGGAACGCACCTATATAATGGCTATTATCAACGTTAGTCCCGACTCCTTCTCCGGAGACGGGCTCGGCAGCGACATCAAGGCAGTCAGGGAGCAGGCGAAGCGCTTTACCGCCGAAGGAGCCGATATTATAGATGTCGGCGGCGAGTCCACCCGCCCCG
>DAOUSH010000107.1 GCA_030627335.1 Dehalococcoidia bacterium
GAAAGAACCTCCACCCGGTCTTCTTCCTTACTTGCCGTAGTCAGCGGGCTGGCTCCCGGTTTTCTCCTGTCCAGCTCTCGCTGGATGTCTCCCTCGTTAATAGCCAGCCCCGCCGGGCAACCGTCTATAATCACCCCGACCAGGTTGCCGTGGCTCTCGCCAAAACTTGTTATGGTAAATAGCTTCCCCAGACTGTTAGACATCAAGCTTCACCTTACCTCCCAGGCTTTGGAATACCTGCCAGAACTCGGGGTATGTCTTGGCGACGCATTCGGCGCCATTAATTATCATATTACCAGCTACCGAGCCCAGAATACTGAAAGCCATGGCTATGCGGTGGTCGCCAAAGCTGTCTATAGTCGAGCTGGATGGTTGCATACCTTCTATTGTCATTCTATCATCCTCCTCGGTAACCGGTATGCCCATTCTTTCCAGCCCGTTTCTAAGAGCCATAACCCGGTTCGATTCCTTGAGCCGCGCCCGGCTGATGCCGGTGAAACTGCTCCGTCCGTCGGCGACCGCCGCCAGAACCGCCATCGTGGGCAGCAGGTCGATGCAGTCGGACAGGTCAGCGGTGATAGCCTTTAGTTTTGACTGTCGGACTGTAACAGAATTGTTGCTCACTGAAACCTGGGCCCCCATATCTTGCAGTAAGTTTAGCATTATCCTGTCGCCCTGCAAACTCTCCGGGTTCAGGCTGGCGACTTCAACCTGTCCCGAGACAGCCCCCAGGGCTAATAAATATGAAGCCGACGACCAGTCTCCCTCCACATGATAGGTAATCGGTTTGTATTCCTGCCTGGATATATCAAACTGCCTTAAATCTTCCGTGGCTTTTACCTCTATGCCAAACCTTTTCAGACAGTCCTGCGTCATTTTCAGATACGGTTTCGATTCGGGCGGCGTGGTCAAACGGATGGTTGCTCCCGCCTCAGCCAGCGGTGATATAAGCAACAGGGCGGAGATAAACTGCGAGCTGATATCGCCCCGCATTTCCACCACGCCGCCCTTCAGCCTGCCGCCGTGAACCACCACCGAGCCGTCCCCGGCATAACAGTCCACTCCCAGTTGTGCCAGTGCCTCGAGCAGTGGCTTTATCGGCCTCCTGGAAAGAGAAGGCCCCGAGGTCAGGCGGCATCTGCCGGGAATAAGCGACGAGATGGCGGCAATGAACCTCAGGGTAGCCGCCGAATCGCGGCAGAAAAGGTCTCCCTCCGGCTGGTGCAAACAGCCACCCTTGACCTGCCACGAGTCATCTGCCTTATGGATGTCAGTCCCGACCTGCCTCAGCACATCACCGGCGGCCTCGGTATCATCCGATCTCAGGGGATTTATTATGCGGCTGTTGCCCCCGGCTAAAGCGGCGCACATCAGTCCGCGGATGGTGTAGCTTTTTGAGGGGGGGGCAGATACTTTGCCACTTATCTCGCTTTTATCGATTACTGCCTTCATATTCTTCAAGCCCGGCTATTATTTGCTCTGCGACTGTCTCAATATCCAGCCCTGAGGTGTCTATCATTATATCAGCCGCCCGCTCATACAGGGGCTGCCTGAATTTCAGAAGCTCCCGAATATTAAGGGCTTTGTTACCATTCTCAAGCAAGGGCCTTACCGAGCTATCGTTCAATACCCTCTGCAGTATCACCTCCGGGGAAGCGGTAAGGTAGACCACCACACCTTTTTTCAGACGGTCAATGTTTATCTGGTTGAGGACTACGCCGCCGCCACAGGCAATAACCTGGTTCCTGTTACCGGCTACCTCTCTGGTAACCTCAATCTCAAGCCGGCGAAAGGCTGCCTCACCGTCCTCCCGAAAGATATCGGGGATGGGTTTTCCCGCCCTAAGCTCAATCAGGCTGTCCAGCTCTACCAGTTTTTTGCCCAGCTTTTCAGCCAGCAATCTGCCGCCGGCAGTCTTACCCGCCCCCATAAAGCCTATCAGGGCAATATTAGTCTTCATGCCCTTTTAACGCCTTAACTGCTTCCAACTTCATTATTTCTACCGGCGGTTTAAGCCCGGTCCATATCTCAAAGGCTAAAGCCCCCTGCCATATCAACATATCGATGCCGCTTATCGTCTTAGCACCAGCCTCCCCGGCTTCAGCCAGCAGTCTGGTTTTAATTGGATTATAGACGACATCGAAAACAACCAGACCCGGCTTTAGCAACTTTTTGGCAACCGGCGTCTGGCTGGTATCGGGGCTCATGCCGACACTGGTAGCGTTAACCAGTAAATCGGCGTCATCAAGCGCCGCTCTAAGGTTCTGCTCATTAAGTTCAAAAGCTTTTACTTCCTTACCGGAAAGCCGTGAGATATTGCCAGCCAGCTCGACCGCCCAGTCCATTTCCTGTTGCCGGTTCAGTATAACAAGTTCAGCCCCGTTCTCGGCAAGGGCAAGGGAAATAGCCCGTGAAACGCCGCCGGCTCCCAACACCACCGCCCTTTTACCCCGAGGCTCAACTCCCCTGTATAACAGTGCTTTCAGAAAGCCGCCGGCATCGGTGTTATAGCCCCTAAAAATGCCATTATCACCGACTATGGTGTTGACGGCGCCTATCTTCTCCGCCAGCGGGTCAAGTCTATC
>DAOUSH010000029.1 GCA_030627335.1 Dehalococcoidia bacterium
CAAACACCACATTATCAATAAGCCTTGTCTAGCCAATCTTTACCGCCAGCGAGACCAGCGCCGGTGGTCGGACTTCTTTTAATTCCTCAAGAGTTTCGTTATCGGTAATGGAGATGTAGTCAATAGTTGCCAGTGGCTCTTTGCCGATGAGCTTTACCATCTCGTTGCGCAGTTTTTCGGCGTCTTTATCACCCTGTGACCACAGACCCTGCTCCAGCATCAGTGCCCGGTATAATACGAGCGCCGCCTGTCTTTCATCGGCGCTGAGGTAGCTGTTGCGGCTGCTCATTGCCAGCCCGTCCTGCTGGCGTACAGTGGGCAGGGTAATCACTTCAAGGTTCATATTGAGGTCGGCGACCATCTTCTTTATTACGATTGCCTGCTGGGCGTCCTTCTGTCCGAAGTAGGCTCTAGCCGGCTGGACGATGTTGAACAGCTTGGCGACCACCATGGTGACACCGGCAAAGTGCCCCGGACGGGAAGCCCCTTCCAGCCGGCGGGTCAACTTGTCAACCTCCACGCGGCTGTCGAAGCGGGGCGGGTACATCTCATCTACTGAGGGTGCAAAGACAGCATCAACGCCCTCTTTGCACAGCAGGGAAATGTCACCCTCCAGGTCGCGGGGGTATCTATCCAGGTCATCGCTGGGGGTGAACTGGGTGGGGTTGACGAAGATGCTGACCACCACCGAGGCATTATCGGTTCTTGCTTGGCGGACGAGGGATAGATGTCCTTCGTGAAGGTAGCCCAGGGTAGGCACAAAGCCGAGCGGCTCGGGGAGCGATGCCCTGATGAACCTCATTTCGGCGATGGTCTTAACGATTTTCATAGAAATACTGTCTAAAGTTCAGCAAGAATGCTTTCGTCCATTGAGAAGCTCTGTGCTTCGGTGGGGAAGCTGCCGTTTTTAACCTCGTCACTGTATTCGACTATGACTTTTGACATAACGTCAGCCAGTTTAGCATACTGTTTAGCGTGTTTGGGAACGAAGTCGGTAAAAAGCCCCAGCATATCGCTTATAACCTGAACCTGCCCGTCACAGCCGGCACCGGCGCCGATGCCTATCGTGGGAATGCTTATCTTCTGGCTGATAAGGCTTGCCAGCGGTGTGGGTATAGTCTCCAATACAACGGCAAAAGCTCCGGCTTCTTCAAGCGCCCGGGCATCTTCCAGGAGTTTTTTTGCTGCCTCCAGGCTTTTGCCCTGTATCTTAAAACCGCCGAGTTGGTGGATGGACTGGGGGGTGAGGCCGATGTGTCCCATAACCGGTATGCCGCAGTTGACAATAGCTGCTACCTTATCGGTAACATTGACACCGCCCTCCAGCTTTACCGCCTGGGCACTGCCTTCCTGGATAAAGCGGGCGGCGTTGCGCAAAGCATCCTCGATGCTGATATGATAGGTCATAAAGGGCATATCGCCGATAACCAGGGCGCTCTTTACACCCCTGGCGACAGCCCTGGTATGGTGCAGCATCTCCTTCATCGTTACCGGTATGGTGGAATCGTAGCCCAGCACCACCATCCCCAGGCTGTCACCGACCAGAATCAGGGGTATGCCCGCCTCGTCAATTATTCTGGCAGTGGTGTAGTCGTAGGCGGTGAGCATGACGATTTTGTCACCCTTTTGCTTCATTTCTTTTATCTGATTGATATTAACACGCATTAGAGTCTCCTTAAAAAGGGAATGTGTCTATAGCCCGCCTGGTTTCGACAATCCTGTTCTGGCTGTTGACATAAACCAGTCTGGGTAAAAAGTTAATAGCCTCGCTATCTTCCACCTGGCAGTAGGCGAGGATGATAACGATGTCACCCTTCTTTGCCAGACGGGCGGCGGCGCCGTTGAGGCAGACCTGCCCGCTTTCCCTCTTGCCCTCGACGGCATAGGTGGTGAAGCGAGCGCCGTTGTTTATATTCAGCACCTGCACCTGCTCGTAGGGGAGGACATCAGCCTCCGCCATCAGTCTCTTGTCGATGGTAATACTGCCCTCGTAATCGAGATTGAGGCTGGTGACACGGGCACGGTGGATTTTACTCTTAAGCATTGTCCTCATATATATATCTCCTGTTGGTATTACTTGCTCAGCATAGCTCCGAGCTCTTTAGCCTGTTTATCGTTTATTTTCCCCTTTGCCCGGGCGATGGGGATGGTCTTAAGCCCCAGCTCCCGGTAGGTGGAAACCAGCTCCGGGGCGGCTTTTTGTAACGCGCTCAGGTGCTTCTTTATGGTACCGGCGTCGCCCCGGGCGATAGGTCCGG
Organism: Dehalococcoidia bacterium; assembly: GCA_030627335.1. Taxonomy (GTDB): domain Bacteria; phylum Chloroflexota; class Dehalococcoidia; order Dehalococcoidales; family W693; genus W693. The sequence goes on from DAOUSH010000029.1 coordinate 2,259, forward strand.
TAAGGCAATGCGGGATGCCGGTGGCATCAATATTATTGATTGTTCCCCGCAGCAGTGGCATTAGTGACCTGATAGCCTGCTCCTGGGGGATACCGAAGGTCTGCCACAGGTCGGTGGCTAGCTTGACCAGGGTAACCAGGTAGTTACAGGCGAAGACAGCCGCTGCATGGTAGACTACCCTATCGCCTGCTTTTATCTCCACGCAGTGTCCCTCCAGGGCGGTAGCCATGTCCTTGAGCATGCCCAGCAGGGGCTCATCAGCCTCGATGGCAAAGGTAGTTCCCGGTATGTTATACATTGCCTGCCGGGCAATGGCGAAGGTCTGCAGAGGGTGAAAGACGCCGACGAACGCCCCCGCTTTACTGGCTGGCTCTAGAATATCGGCTGAATCGGCGCCGCTGCAGTGGACCACGCTGTGCCCCGGATGCCACTCCACCTGAGCGGCAACAGAGGCAATAGCGTCGTCGGGGGTGGTGATAAAAATAAGCTCGGCATTATCAGCCACCTCCTGGTTATCACTGCAGGCGTGGCAGCCGTCTATCAGGCGTGCCAGCTTTTCAGTTGACTGGAAGCTGCGGCTGGATACGGCTATCACCGGATAGCCTTTGCCGCTCAGGCTGATAGCAAGAGCAGTGGCTACCGTTCCGGCACCGATGAAACCAATTAAGGGCATGCAAACCTCCATAAAACTAAAAACCTTCTCCGATACAGCAGAGAAGGCTATTAAAACTGCTGCCGTCTCGGTCGTGTCCGATCCAAGCGACCTGTACTTCTATATTGATAATTATCGGCTCACCGCATGTTGGGTCGGTGGCTTGGGATACAGGCTAATTTTAATGGCATAGTGTCAATGTGTCAACAATCTATCTCTGGCAAAGCTCCTGGAACAGGTCAGAACACATATTATCGCTGATGGCTATTGGGGATTTCCGAAACAGGGTAGCGTGCAGGGGGGTAATGGAGATATAGCACTGCTCCAGCGCCCGGATGTCGGTGTTTTCATCCACATCAACGCTGAGCTTCTGGCGAAAAAGCCAGTAGTATTCCCGCCTCCCATCGTGCCCCTCTTTTACAGTATCAATATGTGTCTTATGGGCGCGCTCGGTAACCTTTATGCCCTTAATCTCGGACAGGGGTAGGTCGGGAAGGTTGATATTAAGGAAGACGTCTGGTGGTAGAGCACGGCTATTGATTTTTTGAGCCAGCAGTGCGGTTAATCTGGCGGCGTTGCCCAGATAAGGGCTGTTGGCGGTAGCAATTGAGACGGCGATGGCAGGTATACCACGCAGGTAACCCTGTAAGGCGGCGCCTATCGTTCCCGAGATAAGGACGTCGTCGCCCAGATTGAGCCCCTTGTTTATGCCGGAGACGACCAAGTCTACCCTGCCGCTGACAAGCTTGCCCAGAGCCAGGATAACGCTATCGGAGGCAGTTCCCTCAACCGAGTAGGCTCCCACATCCGAAACTACCGGATTTATCATCTGTACTCTTAACGGCTGGCGCAGGGTAACAGCGGTGCCGGTGGCGCTTTGCTCTCGGTCGGGGGCGACGACGACTACCTGGGCGATACTTTTTAGCTCCCTGACCTGTGCCCATAGCTCGTCGGAGGCTATGCCGTCATCATTGGTTATCAGTATCTTCATCGGGAACTTCTTTGCTCTGAATTGGAGTTTAACACGATATGGACAGACGCGACAAATAAGTGATAATTCTAACAGTCTGCTTGATGAGCCGGTGGCTATGTGGTAGTATGTCGAACCAGCTTGATAATCTCGATTATATATAAAAATAGGAGGGCTTAATTGGTAAGAAAGATATCGGATATACTGGCAGAGAAGGAGCTAACCTACTCGTTTGAGTTTTTCCCACCGAAGACGGAAAAAGGAGTGGAAAAGCTTTTTGAGGTTGCTGAAGCGTTCAAGAATTTGCAACCGGACTGGTTTACGGTGACCTATGGAGCCGGAGGCTCGACCAGGGAGCTTACCATGGAGCTTGTTGACCAGTTCCAGAAGCGTTTTAGTGTGCCGACAATGCACCATTTCACCTGCGTAGGCCATAGCAAGGCTGAGCTGGCAAAGGTAATTGAAGAGATGAAGAGAAGGAACATTCGTAATATCCTGGCTCTGCGGGGCGACTCGCCGGCGGGTGTGGAGCACTGGGAACCGGCTCCTGACGGCCTGGAATATAGTTACCAGCTCGTCGAGTTGATAAGGACGCACGGCGATTTCTTCAGCATCGGCGTTGCCGGTTTCCCCGAAGGGCATATCGACTGTCCCGACAAGGAGACCGATTCGAGCCACCTGAAGATGAAGATAGATGCCGGCAGTGAATTCGTAATAACACAGCTCTTCTTTGATAACAAAGACTATTTTGATTACATAAAGAGGGTAAGGGAAGTCGGCGTTGACGTTAAAATAATCCCCGGGATTCTGCCGATAACAGATTACAAGAAGTTGATAAGGTTTTGTGAAGGGTGCGGTGCGACTATACCCCAGAGGGTGCACGATATCTTCCAGCCGATTGACGGCGATGAAGAGGCAACCTATAAAGCCGGTGTTGAGTTCGTCGTCGAGCAGTGCAATGGCTTGCTTGACGGCGGAGCGCCAGGACTGCATTTCTATACACTGAACAAGCTGGAGCCAGTGAAGGAGATACTGAATAAAGTAAGGCGTTAGATATACCGGGCAGGACTGTTATATAATAGTGCCGGTGAAGACCAGCGATTTCGATTACAACCTTCCTGTAGAGCTTATTGCCCAGACCCCGGTTGAGCCAAGGGATAGCTCACGACTTATGGTTCTCAATCGGGGTGATGGCTCGATAGAGCACCGTATATTTCCCGAGATTACCGGTTGCCTGCACCCCGGAGACGTTCTGGTATTTAACGACAGCCGGGTAATGCCTGCCCGCCTCAACGGCAGAAAAGCAGGTACCGGCGGTAAGGTGGAGATACTGCTATTACGCCGCTCCGGTGACGGCTTGTGGCAGGCGTTGCTGAAGCCGGGGAAGCGGGTGAATACCGGCACCAGGATTGAAATAAACGCCAGCCCCGAAGCCGATAGCGCTCAGGCTGCTACGTTGCTGGCAGAGGTGGTCGGGGTGATGGAGGATGGGGTTAGGCTGGTGCGCTTTTCCGATGAGAGTCTACTGTCTGTTGTGGGCAAGACGCCGCTGCCGCCGTATATCCACACGCCGTTAGCCGATACCGGAAGATACCAGACAATCTACGCCGCAAAGAATGGCAGCGTCGCCGCACCCACCGCCGGGCTTCACTTTACACCGGGACTGCTCGATGAACTGGAGCGGAAGGGGGTAGCCTGCTGCTTCGTCACCCTGCACATAGGGCTGGATACCTTCCGTCCGGTAAAGGAGGAGGATCCGGAGAGTCACTCCGTTTATTGTGAATACGGCTTGCTCGGTGAAAAGGTGGCTGGTGAATTAACAAAGGCTAAGCGTGAGGGGAGACGGATAGTCTGCGTCGGCACGACCACGGCGAGGCTTTTGGAGCACGTGGCAAAGGTTTCGGGCGGGGAATTAGAGCCATTTGAAGGGTGGGTGGATTTATTAATCTTACCCGGATACAGGTTCCGATTTATAGATGCCCTTATCACCAATTTTCACCTGCCCCGGTCGACGCTGCTAATGATGGTCAGCGCCTTTGCCGGCATAGATATAATCAAGCAGGCTTACAGCGA
>DAOUSH010000004.1 GCA_030627335.1 Dehalococcoidia bacterium
CTGGTTGAAGCCATAATGGAGGTCAAGAGAGCTTTCATCCAAGAGCAAGTGGAAGCCGGTATTATTACCCAGGAGCTTGCTGACCTGATGCTGCCGAACATGCTGGAGATGACCTATCAGGCAGTTAACCGCACCAGTGTTGGCCCTGTCGGTGGTGGAGCAGGTGGAGATGGCAAAGGCTGGGGAGAGCCCAGTGATTGCACCGGCCCCGGCGATATGCACCAGTGGGGCAAGAATGCCCGTTAACTAAACTTGTAGCTCCGTAAGAGAGGCAGACCTTGGTCTGCCTCTCTTCATTTGCCAAATACTTTAAGGATTAGTAAGATTAAGTTAAATTGATAACAGGGGCAGGTAGGGAATGGTGACCAAGAGGATACTAGTCGTTGATGACGAAAAGAAGATAATTGAAATAGTTAAGGCCTATCTAGAGAGGGACGGCTTTTCCGTCGTCGTTGCTTATGATGGCCAGGCGGCGCTGGATGCGGTTAAAAGGCACTCACCGGACCTGATTGTCCTTGACCTGATGCTGCCTGAGCTCTCAGGCTGGGAGGTCTGCCGCATCCTGCGTAGAGAGTCAAACATTCCTATCATAATGTTGACAGCCCGCGAGGAAACGACGGATAAGATTGTCGGTCTAGAGCTGGGCGCAGATGACTACATTACCAAGCCCTTTGATCCAAAGGAGCTAATCTCTCGTGTTAAAGCAGTACTCCGCCGTTCTGATGGCAATACTGTAATGAAAAAGAAGTTTGAAGTGGCTGATTTGACCATTGATGTCGAGCGGCGGCAGGTAAGCCGGGGAGAGCAAATCATTGAGCTGACGCCCATAGAGTTCAACTTACTCCGGGTGCTGGCTGAGCACCCGGGTCGGGTATTCAGCCGCTTACAGTTTCTGGACAGTGTCCAGGGTGATGCCTATGAGGGTTATGAGCGCACTATAGACAGCCATATTAAAAACCTGCGTAAAAAGATTGAGCCGGAGCCGGAAAAACCCAGATATATCATTACCGTCTACGGCGTGGGTTATAAACTGGAGGATATCAGATGATCAGGCTTAGCTGGAAGCTGACTGGGGCTATCCTGCTGGTAGTTATCATCTGCGTTGGCTTGATGGCTTATCTGGTCAATTTGAGCACCGCACGTGAATTCCGCCAGTATATCTTGCAGGGCAACATGATGCATACCCAGCAGATAGCGGATAGCCTGAGTCAATTCTATAGCCAGAACCAACAATGGCCAGGAGTGGATATTATCCTCGAGGGTCTTATCTGGTCGGGGAACACTCGCCTAGTGGTAGCCGACAGCTCGGGTTTGGTTGTTGGCGACACCAATGGCGATTGGCTGGGCAGATATACCGATCAGGTCGGACTGGAGGAGGGTACCCCGGTCACTGTCTCAGGTAATGAGGTAGGGGAGTTCTACCCTTTGACCTCTACCCACGGGCATGGTCAGGGTCAGGGGCAGGGCACAGATTGGCAGGTTGTGGGGCAGGGTGCGAGCTCATCAACCGTTGTTCTTGATGCATTCCAGCAAGATTTCCTGGACCAAGTAAATAGATCTCTCTGGCTAGCTGGAGCTATTGGTACTGCCGTTGCTTTACTTTTTGGTTTTATACTCGCCCGCTATTTTACCAGACCCATTAATGAGCTTAGCCGTGGCGCTCACCATATCGCCAGTGGCGATCTTAAATACAGGGTTAAGGTTGGTTCCAAGGATGAAATCGGAGAACTGGCTCAGACTTTCAACTCCATGGCTTCCAACCTTGAAATGAGCGAGCAGTCGCGCCGGCAGCTAATGGCTGATGTTGCCCACGAATTGAGAACCCCCCTTACCGTTATTGGAGGCACTATTGACGGTATGCTGGATGGCGTCTTTAAGCCCGACCCTGAGCATTTGGGTACCATCAAGGAGCAGTCGGCTCTGCTCACCCGGTTAATCGGTGACCTGCGTGACCTTTCCTTGGCCGAATCAGGACAACTCAAACTGGAGAAGATACCCACTGATATGGTTGAATTGGTTAGACGCATACTGTCTCAATTTGAGGTCTCCGCCAAGGAAAAGGGCAACAAACTGCAGATAAAGGCTGCTTCTGGATTGCCCCAACTTACTATCGACCCGGTCCGCATAGTGCAGGCTATTAGTAACCTACTGGCCAATGCCCTGCGCCATACCCCTGCCGGCGGCCCTATTTCAATATCAATGGAGGTCAGGGATAACAGCCAACAGTTTGATAGAAAGCATCTTCTAATCTCGGTAGCTGATACCGGTGAAGGCATTCCGCCAGAACACCTGTCCCATATCTTTGACCGTTTTTATCGGGCTAAGCCCTCCCGCTCGCGGAGTGAGGGTGGTGCCGGGTTGGGGCTAGCCATTGCTAAGCAGATGGTGCAGGCGCATAACGGCAGGCTGTGGGTGGAAAGCGAACTGGGTAAGGGCAGTATTTTTTATATAGCATTACCCATTGATAATCCTGCCAAACCCATGCAATCTACATGATCCTATGATCGATGCTTATCAACCTCGGTAGAATAGATTTAACAAATCCTTAATTTAACTCGCCGCCCAAATAAATAAAGTGCAATAGTACTATATTTTGTAACACCTTAACAATCTGGCTAAATGTGCCCGATTTTTACACTATGATTAGTATGGTATAATCCAGCCTGAGTACATTAACAGCTATTACTGAGGAAAGAGTTTTATCTAATGACCATTAAGATTGTAACTGACAGTGCTGCTGACCTGCCAGCCGCATTAATCGAGGAACTGGACATCACTGTGGTGCCGGTATATCTGCGATTTGGAAAAGAGGTATACCGTGACCGGGTGGATATTAGCGAAGATGAGTTTTACCAGAGGTTGTTACATGACCCTGTCCATCCCAATACGACGCAGCCGTCTCCGCAGGATTTTGCTAGTGTCTACGATAAACTATCCCAGGAAGCTGATGGTATTATCTCCGTTCATATCACCAGTAAATTAAGCGGCACCTATAACTCAGCGGTACAAGGAAAGAAAATGGCGAGTAACCGATGCCCCATTGAGGTAGTCGATTCGCAGACACTATCAATTGCTGTTGGGCTGATGGCTATACAGGCTTCTAAAATGGCTAGGTCCGGAATGAGTCTACAGCAGATAGTGGATGAGCTAGGTAAGATTATTCCTAATGTGCATTTGCTCATCCTCTTCGATACACTAAAATATCTGGTTAAAGGCGGGCGAGTTGGAAAGGCGAAGGCTCTCATGGGATCGATATTAAACGTAAAGCCCATGCTCGCAATGAAAGACGGAGAGTTAGTGCCTTCCGGTCAGGTTCGAAGCCGTTCTAAAGGAATAGGCCGATTAGTTGATTTTGTGAAGGATGCCAAAGAGATTCAGGATTTAGCTATTTTGTATAGCACCACACCTGATGAAGCGCAAGCCCTTATTGAGCGTACGAGTCCTATATTCCCTAAAGAGCACACAATATTAGCCAGACTTGGGCCCGGGTTGGGAGTGCATGGTGGGCCAGGCATCTTAGCTATAGCACTAAGGGAGAAGGAGCTCTTATAGAGTGTAAATGCAAGTTAGTACTCATTATAAATTAGTAGAAGATAAATAACTAAAATCTTTTTCACCACCTTGACAGTAGAGGCATTATAATATTAAAGTCTATACAGTGGATTTAAAGGGAGGTTTACGATGCCAAAGGGTACAATCAAACGGCTTATGGACCGGGGATTCGGCTTTATCAAGGCAGAGGAGCAGGAAGAAGACCTCTTCTTCCATCGTAACGAGCTTCAGGATGTGCAGTTTGCCGATCTGAAAGAAGGGCAGGAGGTGGAGTTTGAGATGAGTCAGGGACGTGATGGTCGCCAGCAGGCAGTAAAGGTGAAGCTTGCTCAGCCTGAAAGCGAATAATATTTAGAAGCATATGGACTTGGTGAAGTTGGATCCGCTCAAGGTTATCTGCCCTGCCTGCAGTCAGCAGGTTGAAGCTGTAGCATGGGATGGTCGGGTTAAAGGATATTGCGCCGTTGCCAGGAAGTATGTGGACTTTTTAATTGAGACAAAGCCAGAAAGAAAGAGCTATCGGCAAGACCCAGAGTATCGAGACAAGCTTAGGGCTGCTACCAAGAAAATGTGGCAAGACCCTGAGTATCGGGCCAAGCAGAAAGCTGCTCTTAAAAACAAAAGTGCCGGGACAAATCCTTCCTGATAAGGCTGAGTATTCCGAAAAGAATGTATCCAGCCTTACCGTTAAATAGAAGAGCATATTTATTCAAAATCTGCTTTACCTCTTCTAAGCACCCCTTATTAATCTTGCCCCTCTTAAACTCTCCATTAGCTACTTCCAACCGGTGGCGGCTATAATAGGGATATGGATAAACAGTCTTTGCTCAAGGTGCTGACCCGGGCTGGCATCGGCTCCCGGCGGCAGATAACCGAAGCCATAAAAGGGGGGCGGGTAATGGTTAACGGCGAGGTTATAACCGCTTTTAACCATCCGCTGGACGCGGAAAGCGATGATGTTTTGCTGGACTGCAAGACGGTGGCTACCATAATACCACAGCAGTTCGTTTATCTGGCGCTCCACAAGCCGAAGGGCGTCCTGTCCACCGTCAGAGACGAGCGCGGTCGGCGCACTGTCCTTGACCTGCTGCCGCCCGAGTATCGCCGCCTTCGGCTTTACCCGGTAGGGCGGCTGGATAAAGACACCACCGGTCTTTTACTGCTGACCAATGATGGCGACCTCGCCCACCGCCTCACCCACCCCAGCTTTGAAAACGAGAAGGAGTACCACGTTCGCATCAAGGGTGAGTTAAAAAACGATGAAATCAAGAGGCTGGAGGGCGGCATCAAGCTGGAGGATGGCAAAACCTCTCCGGCAGCGGTTAAAAAGCTAAAGGATGCCGGTTACAACTACAGCATCACCATCCACGAAGGCAAAAAACGCCAGGTGCGGCGTATGTTTGAGGCGCTGGGGCACTTCGTTATTGAGCTGAAAAGGGTGAGGACGGGCAACTTAAAGCTGGGCAGCCTCAAAGAGGGCGGGGTGAGGGAGGTGGGGAGGGGGTTATTGAAGAAGATATGAGTATGTGCTTAGATATAACCACCGCAAGGATGAGAAACCTATGTTTTTGACTGTTTTGGAGAAGATTGAAACTTCTTAACGCAGACTTTTTTAAGGTCTGCCATGAAATCACGCTTAGTGATTATTCTCTGTCTATTGTTTATTGTTTTAGCCACTCTACTACACCATATCAAAGCTAAGGATTTCTATCAATTATAGTGTGGTTACAATTGTTTCTGCATATTATACAATTCTTACCATATTCAAAAGTAATCCGATAGGCTTTATTAATATAACACTCCCAAACCTTCTTGGTCTTCTGAACTCTATGTGAATGCAGGCTAGGATATCTAGGATTATCCCCTAATAATTCAAGAGTACCGTCAATACTGTTTTGCCCCTCGGAATCCTTTTTTAAATACTGTCTCTCGAACCTTTTAGTCAGTCTGATTTGAATCATCTCTTAGTTTATGCAGATAGTCTATGGCTTCTCTGGGGGATGTAAATGTATCCATTTTGTTTTCCGTGATATCCCTATCAGCTTCGTGCTCCCCCTCTTGCCATTGTTGTGTCCAATAGTAAGCTTGGTCTAAACTTAATTCATTAATCACAAAATTGTTGAATACTCTTTTATAAGTTCTCATTTTAGGTAAAGTATATGGGTTTATTTGGAAAATGATGTCTTCTGTAGATGTGACCATTTTGACCTCCTACCAATCATCTATAGAATCTAACCCTAGCATTTTGTACATTTCTGCGGGTAAATTTATAGAAGTCTTAGCTTGTTCCTCGTATTTCTTTATATTTTTCCTCAGAAGCATCGCGGTTACCTTGGCGTGTTCAGGGCTCATTCTTACCCTTACCACATCCGTCGGTTTTTGATCTGGAGTAGTAGCACGTAACCCAAAGGTTAGGGCAACTGTCCAGGGCATATTCAAATTTATTCCAATCGCATCACTGTAAAATTCTGGGATTTCGTCCATAATAGCCTCCAAACAAATGATTGGGCAGCTATTATTCTACACCTTGTGTCAACGGGTTTCAAGCCCCCTTGGCGCCACACTATTCAGTAGTATACCCATCCCCCTTCGGTTTTTTATGCGTTACCTTAAGTGATAATTACCAAATAAAAATATCCCTCCCCTTGCAATAAAGGAAAGAGATATTTCAATGGCGCGGGTATAAAATACCGCTTAAAGCCCTAGAGCATCCCCACCAGCGTATGTTTGATGTTCCTTATCTTTTGCAGGGCGTCCTGGACTTCGTCCTCGGTTTTGTCGAGGTCAAGGAGGATTCTCTTGGTCGCTTTGATGCCCGGCGCTTCGCTCGACTCGTGCATATTGGAGAAGGTGGGCAGCAACTCTCTCAGGCGCTTGCTGACGTCAACGTAGGAAGTGGTTAAATCGCGGTATTCTCTAAAAAGATACTCTGTTACGTTCATTTATTACCTCTTCATTTAACTTATGGGTATTGCCTTTTCGGCGGCACCCCGTCGCCGGCTTGACACCGGCCGCTTATATATTAGCTAAAGTATTCAAAAAAGTCTATATTGCAGCCCTCGTGGTTCAGCGCGGTTCTGCCGGTGAGCCTTAAATTTATTTTAGAGCCTTTGCGGGCTGGCGGATGATGCCTTCACCGGTTATTCTATCACTTTTTGCCGGCGTTTGCTCGCACTATGTCCCGGTTTTTCATAATCCACTCCCCCCATTCGCCGATGCCATCGCCGGTGATGCCGCAGATCTTAAAGAGCTCCGCTTTCTGGTTGAGCCCTTTTACGGTGAGGCAGAAGCCGTCCATATCAAAGTTCACATAGGGCATAAGGTCTGTCTTGCTGATTACGACGGCGTTGGTGATGGTAAAGAGCAGGGGATACTTGTGAGGTTTGTCTTCACCCTCCGGGGTGCTGCTGATTACCACCTTGAGGTGCTCGCCCAGATCGAACTCGCCGGGGCAGATGAGGTTACCCACGTTCTCAATGAAGATTATATCCAGCTCGTCAAGAGGCAGGTTGAGAAGCGCTGAGTTGACCATACCGGCATCCAGGTGGCATCCACCGTCTGTATTTATCTGGATAGCCGTTACTCCGGCTTGAATCAGCTTCTCGGTGTCGATGCTGGAGCTGACATCTCCCTCTATAACGGCGATGCGGGCTTTGCCTTTCAGCTCCTCCGCCGTTCTCAGCATGAGGGTCGTCTTGCCGGCGCCGGGTGATGACATAACGTTCACCGCCAGGATGCTCTTGCCGGCAAGCAACCGGTGGTTCTGTTCCGCTATCTGGCTGTTGGCGTTAAGGATGTTTTTTAAGACCTTTATTTCCATTACTCCACCTCTATACTTTCTATATAAAGTTCATTGCCGGCGGTAATTTCTATATCCATAGAGCCGCATTTATCGCACGTCCAGAAGATATCCCTGGGGCTGAATACGTTGCCGCAATTGCGGCAGCTTGCCTGGTTAGCCGCCTTGCGAAAGCAGAGCTCCGCCCCTTCTGCCGGCGTATCCCTGCTCATATAATCGAAGTAAAACTGGATGCAACGGTCGACCACGCCGGACATTTCGCCGAGCACGACGTTTATCATCGTTACCTTGCTGCCGCTGGACTTGGCGGCTTCTTCCAGGACGAGATCGAGCATACTGCGGGTTATAGCCATTTCGTGCATATCTAACATATCCTGGGCAGGGGCTCGCCGACCAGCATATCAACGATGCGGGAGGTGCCGAGCCTGGTTTTCATTACCACCCGCCCCGGGTGCTCCTCTTGCACCTCGCCGATGATGGCGGCATCCCGCCCGTATTGGTTCTTTTGCATCCTTGCCACGATAGCTTCGGCGTCCTCTGCGTCTACAATAGCCACCAGCTTGCCCTCGTTGGCGACGTGCAGCGGGTCTAAACCCAACATCTCGCAGGCGCTGCCAACCTCTTCGCGGACCGGTATCTTGTCCTCTTCTATCCTGATGCTCACCCCGGACTGCTCCGCAAGTTCATTCAAGGTGCTGGCGAGACCACCGCGGGTGGGGTCGCGAAGACAGCGTATGGCGTTACTAACTTCCAGCATCTCGGCTACCAGTCCGTTTAAGGGGGAGCAATCGCTTTCCAGTTTAGTGGTGAAGCCCAACCCTTCGCGCTGGCTGAGTACGGCAATGCCGTGGTCGCCGATGGTGCCGTTTATTATCACCGCATCGCCGGGCTGGGCGTTATGACCCGATATATTTACCCCCGGCGGTATTATACCGATGCCGGCGGTGTTGATAAAGAGCCTGTCGGCGCTGCCGCGGTTGACCACTTTAGTATCCCCGGTAACGATTATAACGCCGGCTTCATCGGCTGTTTCCTTGATGGATGCGATTATCTTCCTCAAATCTTTGATTGGCAAGCCTTCTTCTATGATGAAAGCCAGGCTCAGATAGAGGGGTTTTGCCCCGACCATAGCCAGGTCGTTCACCGTGCCGCAGATGGCAAGCTTGCCGATGTCGCCTCCGGGGAAGAAGATAGGCTGGACGACATAGCTGTCGGTGGTGAAAGCCAGCTTGCCCTCGGCGTTGATGATAGCCGAATCGTCAAGCTGGTTGAGAATGGGGTTATCCAGGGCGGACAGGAAGTTGTTGTGGATTATTTCATGTGCCAGCTTACCGCCGCTGCCGTGGGCGAGAAGGACTTTATCGGACATCTTCTTCTCCATAGTGATAATAGGCGGCGCAGCTACCCTCCGAGGAGACCATACAGGGGCCGACCGGGCTCATCGGTGTGCATACCTTTCGAAAGAGCTTGCACTCCTGCGGTGTCTTGACACCTCGTAAGATGTCGCCGCAGATGCACCCCTTCTGCGTTTTGGTGGGTCCCGGGTCAAAGTCAAAGTTAAGCTCGGCATCAAAATCCTTGAATTCAGGTTTCAACACCAAGCCGCTATCGGCAACTTTGCCAACCCCACGCCAGCATGACGGGGCTGGCTGGAACACCTGTTCCATAATCTTGATGGCGGTCAGGTTGCCCTGCGGGGTGACGCTCCGCTTATAGGCTATCTCGACCTTCGCCTCTTTTCTGGCTACCTGCTGTGTCAGCATATCGACACACTGAAGTATGTCCAGCGGCTCGAATCCGGAGACGACGCAGGGAATGCCGTAGTCGCGGGCAATGAACTGCCACGGATTGGAGCCGATGATGGCGCTTACGTGTCCGGGGCAGATTAGCCCGTGTATATTTATCTCGCCGGAGTCGAGCAAAACTTTCGTTATCGGCGGGCAGAGCTTGTGCAGGGAGAGTATGTAGTAGTTCTTTAAGCCCTCCTTTTTCGCCTGGAGGACCGAGGCGGCGACACCGGGGGCGGTTGTCTCGAAGCCGACGGCGAGAAAAACCACTGACTTCTGCGGGTTGGTTCGCGCCAGCTCGAGGGCGTCCAGTGGAGAGTAGACGATGCGGATATCACTGCCGGCGGCTCTGGCTTCCTGGAGGCTGGAGCTGCTGCCGGGCACCCTCAGCATATCGCCGAAGGAAGCCATAATTAGATTGGGTAGCCTGGCAAGGGCGATGGCTTTATCCAGGTCGGCGTTATCGGTAACGCACACCGGACAGCCCGGTCCTGAGGTAAGCGCTATTGCCGGCGGCAATAGCTGGCGGATGCCGTTTTTGAGGATGGCGACGGTATGCCCGCCGCAGAACTCCATAAAACGAGCCTCTCGGGTGGCGTGCTGGTTGATACTGCGGACTAACCCCGCCACCAGCTCGGAACGGCGGAAATCGTTTGCTATTGCCACTGGTCCTCCATCTTTTCCGCCATTTCCCGGAAAATAGACAGCGTCTCCTCGGCTTCGGCTTCGTCGATGATGGAGATGGCGTAACCGGCGTGAAGGAGGACATAGTCACCCACCTTGGCTTGAGGAGTAAGCCACAGGCTGGCTTTTTTGGTGATGCCACCGACCTTAACATCGGCTTCGGTGTCATTTATAGAGATAATCTGTACAGGTATGGCTAAGCACATATCGCAGACTCCTTATCTCCGGCTGAAATGGGCGATTACCGCCTGCCCCAGAGCGATGCCGCCGTCGTTGCAGGGGACGGTCTGGTGGCTGAATACTTTCAAGTCTTCTTTTTCCAGCCCGTCTATCGCCAGGTTGAGCAGCAATCGGTTTTGGAAGACTCCGCCGCTCAATGCCACTGATTTTATTCCGGTTTTCTCCGAAATTATGCGGCAGGTTCTGGCTATTATTTCGGCTACCGTCCGGTGAAACCTGCCCGATATAGTTGATATCGGGGCGCCACCAGCAACGTCGCTGACGATTGTGGCAATCAACTCTTTAAGCCTGATTAATAGCATACCATTTTCCGGCTCTGTGGTAAAAGGATAGGCGTCAAAATGGTTCACATCATCCGGTGCCAGCATCTCAAGCTCGATGGCTGCCTGGGCTTCATATTCAATCTTACCCCTGACGCCGGCTAAAGCCGATACGGCATCAAAGAGGCGGCCGGCGCTGGAGGTAAGCGGTGAGTTAAGACCCTGTTCCAGTTGTTTTATAATAATCTCCACCTCTTCGGTGGGTATACGGCTGATAATGGGCAGGCTTTCCCGGGGTGTTTCTTTCCCCAGCAGCGTAAATATATATCCCAGTGCCATACGGTACGGCTTGCGGATGGCGGTATCGCCGCCGGGCATGGGGATGTACTCCAGGTGAGCAAGTCGTTTGAAACCTTTCGGGTCGCAGACCAGGAACTCACCGCCCCAAATGTTGCCGTCGGTTCCATAGCCGGTACCGTCGAAGGCGACGCCGATAACCGGTTCCTGAACCCCGTTTTCCACCATACTGCTGATAATGTGGGCGTGGTGGTGCTGTATCGGAATAGTCGGCAAGCCTCTCTCGGCGGCGGTCTTGAGGGCGTACTTCGTGGCGCGATATTCAGGATGCATATCGTGGGCGATAATCTCGGGTTCTATACGGAAAAGCTGCTGGTAGAGATTGATGGTGTCCTCGAAGTGCTCCAGCGTCTCTTCGTTGTCCATATCGCCGATGTGCTGGCTTAAAAAGGCATATTTGTCCCTGGTCAGGCAAAAGGTGTTCTTTTCCTCGGCACCGCAGGCGAGGATCTGTTTTGATTGAAAAGGCAACGTGATGGGCGATGGCGCGTGACCGCGAGCCCGCCTGAGCGCCCGCGCCTTATCTCTCTCCACCAGGTAGACGCCGTCATCGTAGCGGGAATAGATATCCCGGTTGTGGAGCACGAAGTAATCGGCAATGCCTTTGAGTCTTCGTATCGCTTCGTCGTTATCCCTGCAGATGGGTTCTTCACTGATGTTGCCGCTGGTCATAACCAGTGGTATTGCCGCATGGCGCAGCAGGATGTGGTGCAGCGGTGTTGAGGGCAGCATCACCCCCAGGTATTTATTCCGCTCGGCGATTTCCTCCGTTATATTTGAGGTATTCCTCCGCCACCTGAGCAGGACGATAGGGGACTGGGCGGATATCAGTAGTTTCTCTTCTACGGGGGATACCAGGC
>DAOUSH010000028.1 GCA_030627335.1 Dehalococcoidia bacterium
CTGCATCTCAAACAAGGTGTTAGAATATCTGCCAGAGAGTGGGTGCGGTAGGCCGATATGTATCTGACCCGCGCAACTTACTGAGCGAGAACTCACTAGCGGAAAGGGAAACCTTTATCAGGAGTTTTATTAACCTACACTATACCCATGTTTTCCAGAGAGGTAACGGAAGAGAAGCTGCCAGTTCCCCCTATCGTACACTGTGGTGGGCCATTCTGGATTCGAACCAGAGACCCCAGTCTTATCAGGACTGTGCTCTAACCAACTGAGCTAATGGCCCTTGTTGCGGGTTTCATTCTAACGCAAGTTCGTTTGGCAAATCAAGTGCTATAATAAAAATGCAGCCCCTTTTAGGGCCGCATCTCTAAATCACGCTTCAATAGTAAAAGTAAGTCTACAATTGTGCTAACGTCTTTTTTTCACTTGTCTTCAAATTGCGGAGCGTTAAAGAAGAAGGTGCTCTTTTATAACACCTTATTTAGTTCCCCTTCTTCAGTATCAGCATTTGTTTTAGCCATTTAGCCCTCGAACAGATTCAATTGTTTCGTCTCCGGCGCCGGCTTGGCTTCGGGCATGCCCTTCGCTTGAGACAGGAGCTGAGGAATCTTGAGCATATCGGCTTTTATTATCTCCCGCAGGCTCTGCTGATGAAGAGCCGCCGCCGGGTGGTACATGGCATAGTAGAGGATATCATCCCGCTTTTCGGCGGTACCGTGAATCTTGCCTATACTCTTGCCCGGGAAGAATAGTGCCATAGAATAACGACCCAGGGTAACAATCATCTTAGGGCGGATAATCTCAATCTGGCGGTCCAGCCAGGGACGGCAGTTAACTATCTCCTGTGGCAACGGGTCGCGATTTTCCGGGGGGCGCGTCTTAATCACATTGGTTATGTAAACGTGTTCCCGCTTCAGCCCGATAATGTTCAGCAGTTCATCCAGAAATTTCCCCGCCGGGCCGACAAAAGGCCTGCCCTGCTGGTCTTCGTGCCAGCCGGGCGCCTCTCCGATAAACATTATGTCTGCGTCTTCAGCCCCCTCGCCTGGCACGGCATTGGTCCGACAGCGGGCAATATCACACTGGCGACAGTTTTTAATTTCCTCATAAAGCTCGGTAAGCGCTGACATTAAATCCCTTAAACCATAATAACACTGGTAATATGTCAAGTCAATCAGCTTCGTTGCGGCACTATCTGCCACTTCCCGAATACGGGTTACCGATTTGTGGTAAAATACTGGGTTAATAGCACGAATAACCGATGGTAGCTTGCCGATGAATAAAACCGTTTCACTGATTGTACCCACCTATAACGAATATGACAACATAGTACCGCTGGTCGAGCGTATACATCGTGCCCTTTCTCCCCACAATTACGAAATCCTGTTTATAGACGACGACAGTGCCGACGGCACCGCCGAGCTGGCGTCATCGCTATCTGCGAAGTACCCGGTCAGGGTAATCGTCCGCAAAGATAAGAGGGGGCTGGCTTCAGCCGTCGTCGACGGGCTGAGCCAGGCATCCGGGGATGTTATAGCCGTTATCGATGCTGACCTGCAGCACCCGCCGGAGGTCCTCCCCGACCTGCTTGAAGCGATAGAAAAGGACGCCGATATAGCAGTCGCCTCCAGATATGTTGCCGGGGGCGGCTGTCAGGGCTGGAGCCTGACCAGAAGGATAATGTCCAAGGTGGCTATCATTATAGCTCACCTGCTACTGCCGGCAACGAGAAAGGTCAGCGACCCGATGTCCGGCTTCTTTGTCTTCCGCAAGGGTGTGGTCAGCAACGCCCGCCTGAACCCGTCCGGTTTCAAGATACTCCTGGAAATACTTATGATTGGCAAGTTTAACAGGGTCGCCGAGGTCCCCTTTATCTTCGTCACCAGAGAAAGAGGCGAGAGCAAGCTCAGCGCCCGCCAGCAGATAGATTATCTGAAACACGTCTACAGCCTGATGCGGAGGACGGGGGAGCTACTGAGGTTTATCAAGTTCTGCCTGGTGGGAGGCAGTGGCGTCGTTGTCAACTACGGTCTATACTGGATACTGACACGATTTGCCGGTTTCACCCCCCTCAACGACATGGCCACCGGCGGTATTATCTCTGGCAACCTGGCGTTGTGCATCAGCATCGAGATATCAATAATCACCAATTTTATACTCAATAACTACCTCACCTTCGCCGACCGCAATGTTCGTGGACTTAAAGCGTTTTTCAGCCGCCTGCTTAATTTTAACCTGATATGCCTTATCGGCGGCTTAATCCAGATAGGCATCGCCAACCTGCTTACCGTTATCATCGGGGTATACGACCTTATCTCCATCCTCATAGCCATCGCCGTAGCGACGCTGTGGAACTACCTTCTCAACAGCTGGTGGACGTGGAAATCCTGAGAAACCTGGTGAAAAGGTTCGGCAGGTGGGAATACTGCGGGCTGGCAGTGCTGGTGGTTGTTGTCCTGTTACTACACCTTAGCATCATCATGCAGCCCAACCAGCCTCTCTTCGATGAACTGCACTACGTCCCCGATGCCAGGGTTATCATGCAAGGCGATGCCACCGAAAGGCCCGAGCACCCGCCGCTGAGCAAGCTGTTTATCGTCGCCGGTATGGAGCTGTTCGGCGATAATCCCGTCGGCTGGCGCTTCTTCCCGGTCATCTTCAGCCTGGGCGGCGTTGTTTTCTTCTACCTCATCTGCCGCCGTCTCAACCTGTCTAAAAGGGTTTCCTTTATAGCCACCTTTATCCTGGGGCTGGAGAACCTCAGCTTCGTCCACGGCAGTATCGCCATGCTGGACATCTACAGCGTAACCTTTACACTGCTCTCCTTCTGGCTTTACCTGAAGGAGCGGTATGTAATGTCCGGGGTGGCGGTGGGCTTGAGTGTCCTGGCGAAACTCACCGGAGTCCTGGCGATACTGGTAATAGGGCTGCACTGGATTCTAAACGGAGGCTTGCTGAAAACCTGGCGCCAGTTCCGCATCCTGTATCGGTTATTAACCCACAGCATCAGACGCCGATGGCGTCTTCTATCATGGTTCCTGGTGGCACGGGTCTGGCGGCGACTGCGCTTCATACCGTCAATGCTGGCTGCCCCGATAACCTTTATCGCCCTGATGCCGCTGATGGACTTCGGCGTCTTTCACAAGTGGATGAACCCTGTTGAGCGGATACAGACAATGTTAAGCATATCAAGCAGCATAACCTACAATATGTCCTGGGTCGAACCGGGGACAGGCAGCCGCCCCTGGATGTGGGTTCTAACACCCGAGGTCATGCCCTACTGGTATACGCCCCACTACACCGGCATGATTAGCCCAACCCTGTGGGTATTTATTATGCCGCTGGTAATATATATCATCTACCGGGCGATAAGGGGCAACGCGCCGGTTCTTTTCCCTCTTTCCTGGTTTATCGGCACCTACCTGTTCTGGATACCGGTCAGCCTTATCACCGACAGGGTTACCTACCTTTTTTACATCTACCCCGCCATAGGGGCGATAGCCATTGGCCTGACCATAGCTTTGTCTCCATTACTGGATAGAGCCATAGGCCGGGGGTTGATAGCCACCTATCTGCTGCTGCACACCGTCGCCTTTATTATCATCGCCCCTGTAGCCCTCTGCTGGTCAATCCCATTATGCCTGCTGCTGTATATCTTTACCTTCTGGTTCACCGGCTTGGGCGAAGGATTCCGTTTCCGCCGCAAAGCCGAACTGCCCGAAGCCCAGGTTGATATGCCACCAGAACAATAGTAAAATACACTGTACCCCGATTTCACCCCGAAAAGGAGAGTTATGAGCCCTTTGAGCCAGACCGACCCGGAGATTTACCAGACTATCGACCTGGAGAAGAAAAGACAGCGGGAAACTATAAATCTTATCGCCTCCGAGAACTATGCCAGCCGCTCGGTGCTTGAAGCCCAGGGTTCCTTTCTGACCAATAAATACGCCGAAGGCTACCCGCAGCACCGCTACTATGGCGGTTGCGAGAACATGGATACTATAGAGACTCTGGCTATAGAGCGAGCCAGGGAGCTGTTCCATGCCAGGCACGCCAACGTCCAGCCTCACAGCGGGGCGCAGGCAAACATGGCCGCCTATTATGCCCTGATTGAATATGGAGATACAGTCATGGGCATGGATCTGGCTCACGGCGGGCACCTCACCCACGGCTCCCGAGCCAACTTCTCGGGTAAATCGTATAACTTCATCAGTTACGGGATTAACCAGGAGACGGAGAGAATTGACTACCAGGAGGTGGAGAAGCTCGCCCTGAAGCACAAGCCGAAGTTGATAGTAACCGGAGCCAGCGCCTACCCCAGAATCATCGACTTCGAGCGTTTTCGGCATATTGCCGATCTGGTGGGAGCCAGGCTGCTAGCCGATATAGCCCATATAGCCGGTATAGTAGCCGCCGGTCTGCACCCCACCCCGGTACCCTACACTGATGTGGTAACCTCGACTACACACAAGACGCTGCGCGGCCCGCGGGGCGGCTTTATCCTGTGCGGCAAGGAGCTGGCATCCTCTATAGACGCCGCCGTCTTCCCCAGGATGCAGGGGGGACCGCTGATGCATGTTATCGCCGCCAAAGCCGTCGCCTTCGACGAAGCCCTAAAGCCGGAGTTCGTTTCCTACCAGCAGGCGATACTGGATAACGCCCTGGTTCTGGCAGCCGAGCTCAAACGACAGGGTCTGCGCCTGATATCGGGAGGGACGGATAACCACCTGGTACTGGCCGACCTCAGCCAGGCAGGGGTTACCGGCAAGCAGACCGAGGAAGCCCTGGGCAGAGCCGGTATCGTCGTCAACCGAAACCAGGTACCCTTCGCCAACACCCAGCCACCCTGGATAGCCAACGGCATCCGGCTGGGGACACCGGCGGTAACCAGCCGCGGCTTCGGTGAAGCAGAAATGAAGTGTATCGCCTCCCTGGTGATAAAGGTAATCAGCCATATCGATGACCTGGAAGTCCAGCGGCAGGTAAAGGAAGAAGTTCTCCAGATGTGCAGCCGCTTCCCGGTGCCAGGTATAGATGACTAACCACATCTACGCTTCGCCAAATGGCGAATAATCTTTTATACCACTTATAACGCCAATACCCCCCTGTCAAGACCTCTTCACAAACCCTAAAAACTTCATTTATTTAATCTACTCCATCCCGCTGGTTTGTTAGTTGTAGAGCCGGCTTTGGGATTAACTTAACATAAAGTTGGAAACAAATCCAAAGCTAACCAGCTACGAATTGTTTCCCGAAAATTTTGAATAGTGCTATAATGGATGTGTCCGAAGCAAGCTAAAAGCCATTTTAGAGAGGAGTGAAAACCGATGGATGAACTAAAGGTATTTACCGGCAACGCCCACCCCACCCTGGCCAAAGCGGTCACCGAATACCTTAAAACACCGCTGGGCAAGTGCGAGGTCTTCCAGTTCAGCAACGAAAATACCTTCGTCCGCATTATGGAGAACGTGCGCTCACGCGATACCTTTGTTGTTCAGCCCGTCTGCTCCCCGGTCAACCAGAGTCTGGTAGAACTGCTCATCATGCTGGACTCCCTGAAACGGGCTTCAGCCGGGCGCATTACCGCCGTCGTCCCCTACTATGGCTACTCCCGCACCGATAAGAAAGATCAGCCCCGTGTGCCGATAACAGCCCGCCTTATAGCCGACCTGCTGACAGTAGCCGGAGCCAACCGTCTGCTGACCGTCGATTTGCACGCCGCCCAGATACAGGGCTTCTTCAATATACCGGTCGACGAGCTCACCGCCCTTAACATCCTGAGCAGCTACTTCAAGAAGAAAAATCTGGTTAATCCGGTGGTGGTCGCCACCGACATCGGCATCACCAAGCGGGCTCGGGATATGGCACACAGGCTAGATGCGCCGCTGGCTATCATGGAAAAGAGGCGCATCGGTAACAAAGACCAGATAGAAACGCTGAACGTTATCGGCGATGTAAAGGACAAGACCGCCCTTACCGTAGACGATGAAATAGATACCACCAACTCGCTGGTAAATACCGTCGCCACACTTATGGA
>DAOUSH010000138.1 GCA_030627335.1 Dehalococcoidia bacterium
CCTTTCACCATCTCGCTCAGCACGGTACTGGAAAGCGGGCTGATCCTCAACGAGCTCAGTGAAAGCCCGGCACCCATCTGTCTCAGCCGGGGCAACAGCTCTTCTATCCCGGGGTGGTCGGAAACAACCGGACCAACCAGCCCCAGGCGCTTTCTATGCTTGAGCCCCAGCTTCGCCCGGTCAACAAGGCTGTCCACGGAGTGATAGCGCATCGGGCAGAAGACATTGCCGACGAGACAGTAACGGCAGCCCCAGCTACAGCCCCGCTCCACCTCGATAAGATACATATCGCCAAGCTCGGTATCCCGGGTGAGCACAATAGAGCTTGCTATGTAATCATCCAGATTGCGCAGCCACTGGCGAACAACAGGTTTGTTTTCACTATACAGGGGGACATAGACTCCGGGGAGGCGGGACAGAGCCTCCAGGTAATCGACGCGACGGCCAGCCCCTTCAGATAAAACGGGGAGTATCTTCGGCAGCATCGGCTCCGCCTCTCCGATGCACAGACAGTCAAAGAAGGGAGCCAGCGGCAGAGGATTGGCGGTGATGCAGGCGCCACCGGCGATAACCAGCGGGTGCCGGTCATCACGTTCAGCGGCGTATAGCGGGATGCCGCTCTCCCTCAATATGCTAACCACGTTGAAGTAATCAAGCTCATAGGATATGGAGAAAGCCAGTACGGCGAAATCCGAGAGCGGCCGCCGCGATTCCAGGCTCAGGACAGGTTTTTCGCCCCAGAAGACCCGCTCGCAAACGACATCGCTGTAGCCATTAAGCAGGCTGTAAATGGTGTGGACGCCCAGGTTGGACATACCGATATAGTAAGAGTTGGGGTATATAATAGCGATGGGGAGCCTGCCTCCCCAGTCCTTGACAACCGTGCCCTGCTCCCCGGCACAGTGCGACACACGACGAGACTTATCCCGCCCCGTTTTTCCGGCTTCATTCCAGCCCATTCTTATTTCCAGCAGTTCCGCAGTAAACGGCCGTCTACAGTAATTATCTTATCGGCTACATTACGGAGCTGCATCGAGGTTCGCTCCTTGCCGAACAACGCCACCTCGACATTCTTGCCGTTGTCCTTCACCGCCTGCAAAGCACCGACGAAGTCATTATCGCCAGCCACCAGGATGGCAACGTCATAATTACCCTTGAAACTGTGGGTTATCATATCGGTTGCCAGTTGTATATCGACACCCTTCTCATAGGGTGGTGTGTTGGGCCAGTTGTTATATACCAGCCGCCCCAGCCTCAGCTCGGTATATGGTATGGCGGCTACGCTATCAAGGAAGTTCCGCTGGCGCTTGTATCGCTCCGGCTCCTCTTTCTGCCCCACCTGGGCATTGTAGTAGTAGGTCCTTACCAGTTGGCGCCTGCCCAGCAGCTTCTGGCAGAACTTGCCGATATCTATATTCTTCTTGCCAAAGTGAGCCCTGAGTGAGTGGTACACATTGCTACCGTCAATAAATATCATTACTCTTTCGTATTTATATGTCATATATCACCTTCTTTCTTATCTTTGCATTGCACTTACTGCATC
>DAOUSH010000010.1 GCA_030627335.1 Dehalococcoidia bacterium
AATAATTGAAATTAGTAGTGGTTCAAAATATCACGGTTGGTTACCGTCTACTGCTTGGGATTGGATTGAAAGTAACCGAAATTACTGATAGTAATCCTTCTTATTTTACTAACTGATACAGAATGACCATCACCCTATCATTACATAGATATTTCGGTAGCCGTTGAAATTCGTTCCTTATTATTCGTTACTAAACTATACTCCCCACTAAAATCTACAATATCAAACTTATCTCCAAGATAAAATGCTAAGGAAAGACTAAGCAAGTTATCAGCAATATATGAGGGAATATATGAAAGCCAAGGGGCAGGGATTAACAGAAATTAACAAAGATTTGAATGTCGGGGTGAGAGGATTCGAACCTCCGGCCTCAGCGTCCCAAACGCTGCGCGCTAACCGACTGCGCTACACCCCGGTGGGAAAAGTATAGCAAAGAGGTTATCTACAATCAAGGTAAGCGTTTAATCCCGGCAATCCATACAGAGGTCGAACACTTCCAGGGGAAGGTTTGCTTTCTTAGCCATGTATTCCAGCTGTTTTTCCGGAGCCCAGTAGCCGCCACACTTCCGGCATTGCCTCAGTTTGAACTCCATCCTGCCGCCGGGTACGGTCATTATCCTGGTATCGCCGATATCCTCCAGTGTCAGCACGCCGATATCGCAGATGTAGGCGCAGGAGCCGCAGGCGATACACTTATCAAAATCGAACTCAATTGACGCCTTGCCGTTGTCCGATTCAACATAGCTGATGGCGGCAATGCCTACCGTCTTACGGCAGATGCCGACGCACTTGCGGCAGAGGTTACACTCCTTAGCTTCCCCTTTTGTCCTCCCGGCAGGCGGCTGATTTATTTCTAAGCTCCTCATACTTTCTGCTGACCGTTTGCTGAATCTGGGCTATTACATCCGGCTTCAGGTGGCGGAACCTTCCCTGAAGGTTCATATAGTCGGTGACCGGCAGCAGCTTGGGGAAATCGAGGCTCATTTTATACCGGCCGTTCTCGACTTCATATAGCGGGAATATACCGGTCTTTACCGCCAGGCGTCCTAGCCTGATGGATAAGTCAGCCGGGCACCTCCAACCGGTGGGGCAGACGGACAGGATATGAATATAGGCGGGACCCTTTACCGCCAAGCCTTTCTTCACCTTGTCCATCAGGTCGAAGGGGTAGCTGGGGCAGGCGGTGGCGACATAGGGGATGTTATGAGCCGCGGCAATAGCCGGCATATCCTTCTTCCAGGTGACCTGGCCGATACTGACCTTACCAGCCGGCGAGGTGGTGGTCGAGGCGCCGAACGGGGTAGCCGAGGACCTCTGGATGCCGGTGTTCATATAGGCTTCGTTATCGAAGCAGAGGTAGAGGAAGTCGTGCCCCCTCTCCATCGCCCCGGAGAGCGCCTGAAGCCCGATGTCGGCGGTGCCGCCATCACCGGCGATGGCGACGATTTTCGTCTCTTGGTCGGTTATACGGCCCTTGCGAATCATAGCCTTCAAGCCTGCCTCAATACCGGAAGCCACGGCAGCAGTGTTCTCGAAAAGGGTGTGAATCCAGGGAACCTGCCACGAGGTAAAGGGAAACTGTGAGGCTATAATTTCAATACAGCCGGTGGCATTGACCACGATTACATTCTGCCCCATCGCCTTGCCGGCTAACCTGACGGCCAGGGCTTCGCCGCAGCCGATACAGGCGCGGTGACCGGGAGCAAAATACTCCTTCTTGGTTATCAAACGGGGTACAAAAACGGTATAGTTGTGCATTATTCCCTCACCCCGAATATCTCAAACTCGTGCTCGCTTCCTTTCTGGGCAATCTCTATACCTCTATTGACTATCTCCTGGAAGTCATCGACGGTAATGTCCCGGCCGCCAAGACCACCGACGAAGCTTACAATCTTTGGCCTTTTAGCCTCGTTATAGAGGGCTGCCTTGATTTCAGAACAGACCGGACCGTTGAGACCGCCGAAGGAGAGGGCTCTATCCAGGACGATTAAGACCCCGGCTTTTGCCACCGCCTGGCGGATTTCATCGAAGGGGAAGGGTCGCCACAGGCGGAGCTTTAACAGCCCGACATTACTGCCCTCGTCACGCATCTTGTCGATAGCCGTCATTGCCGTCTCGCTGAAACTGCCCAAAGTTAAGAGCAGCACCTCGGCGTCCTCGCTGCGGTAGCACTCCACCGGGTGGTAATAACGCTCGAACTTATTGCCGAACTCCTGCCAGACCTTGACGATGGTCTCCCGGGACTGCTTCAGGTTTACTTCCTGTGCCCACTTCATCTCGGTATAGATAAAGGGTGGGCCAAAGTCCCCCATGGCAACCGGTTTGGCCGGGTCTAAGGGCAGGGGGTATTTATTGACCGGCAGGAAGGAGTCGACATCGCTTGATTCAGGGAGCAATATGGGTTCAATCACGTGAGATATATGAAACCCGTCCAGGTGGACCATAACAGGAAGCAGCACACTCTGGTCTTCAGCGATACGGAAGGCGCACAGGATATTGTCGATCACATCCTGGCCGTTCTCGGTGAATATCTGTATCCAGCCGGTGTCACGGCAAGACATGGCGTCGGAGTGGTCACCCCAAACGCTAAGCGGAGCCGATAAAGCCCGGTTGACGACGGTCATAACCACAGGTAGCTGCATGGACGAAGCGATATAGAGAACCTCATGCATCAGTTCCAGCCCCTGACCGGCGGTGGCGGTAAATGCCCTCGCCCCTGCGGCTGACGCCCCGAGACAGGCGCTCATAGCTGAATGCTCCGATTCGACGGGTATATATTCGGCATCCAGCTCTCCGTTGGCGACCAGCTTGGCGAGGTGCTCGACGATATGGGTCTGGGGGGTAATGGGGTAAGCGGCAATAACGTCGGCATTGGCCAACCTGACCATCTCACCGATGGCGACGGAAACCTCCATGCCTACCCTTGTCGCCATCACTCCTCCTCCTTCATGGTTATAACCATTGTCGGGCACTCACGGGCGCAAATACCGCACCCCTTGCAGTAGTAGAGGTCGGCTTCGAAGTAGCCGTCGGCGTTTTGCTGGACACAGCCTTCAGGGCAGAAAATCTGGCACAGGGCGCATTTGATGCACCTGCTGAAGTCGTATATCGGCTTCTGCGAGCGCCAATCGCCGGTGCGGTACTGGCTGGCGTTACCCGGCTCGGTTACAATACCGCCGATCTCTAAATCCTTCCAGGTCAGTTCATTCTCCGGTTTAGCCATTTATCTATCTCTCCTTGAACAGGGTCTCTTGAAAAGCCTTTTGCATGGCATTCCTGTTCTTTTCCGCTGTGTGTCCAAACCGCCTCTCCAGGGGCGCAAAAAAGGATTCCAGGTTGACTATGCCCGTAGCCTTAATCAGGGCACCGAGCATAGTGGTGTTAACGATGGGTACACCCAGTAGCTCACGGGCGATGCTGGTGGCGTCGATGATAGCTATATGCCATTTGGAGCCGAGCCTGCCTTCGATGCTCTCCAGGGTATCACGGGTATTTATTACCAGCGTTCCTCGCTCTTTGAGCCCTGAGGTAACACTGACGATGCTAATCAGTCCCGGGTCAAGAACCACTACTATATCCGGCTCGGTGATTCCAGCCCGTATCCGGATAGGTTTCTGGCTGCTGATTCTGTTGAAAGCCTGGACGGGAGCCCCTCTCCTTTCCGGACCGAAGCTGGGAAAGGCCTGAGCGTACTTGCCCTCGTCTATAGCCGCCTGCGCCAAGAGTTCGGCTGAAGTTACCGCTCCCTGGCCACCCCGGCCGTGCCACCTGACACCAATAATATCGCTGGTATTTATAACTACTACCCCCCGACACTAAAACCGCCCCTGGAGCGACTTGAACGCTCGCACCCAGCTTCGGAGGCTGGTGCTCTATCCACCTGAGCTACAGGGGCTGAGGGTTGATTATACACTATAACAGGCGTTGGCGCAAGAAAGGTATAGAGACCGCTATTTATGGCTTTGACTCAGCCTTCTTTGATTCGGTTGCATTCCTCCGGAAGAGAGGCTTGAGCATTGCGGGCACGATTAATACGGTCAGAATGCTTACGGCAACGGCGATACCGAATATCTCCTGGCTTATAGCGCCGGTGATGAGCCCGGCACCGGCGATGATTAAGCCCACCTCACCACGGGGCACCATACCTATACCGACTATCATACCGCCGGTGTGCGATACCTTGCCCGCCAGTCTGGCTGGGACATAGCAGCCGGCTAACTTGCCGATAACAGCCAGGGCTATCAACGCCAGGGCTGGGAGTACTACCACCCATATCAATCTTAGGTCAACCTGCATGCCGAGGTAGGCAAAGAAGAAGGGCGCCAGAAACAGCATTACCGGACGGGCTCCACGTAAAATATCCTCCCTTTCCGCCGTAGAAGCAAACATGAGCCCGGCGGCATAGGCACCGACAACGGGGTGGAGGCCGACCAGGGTAACCAGGAATGAAATCAATAGAGCCACGATTAGAGCCATAATGGGCATAATGCCCGATTTCTTGAAGGGGCCCAGGATGAATCTGGAGATAAATTTGTGGCCGAAGACGCCGATGGCGAGAAGTGCCAGCCAGACGGCAAAACCGATAAGGCAGGTAACGACCGACCCCAGGGCATTGAACTCGCCGGTGTTGGCTATGGAGACAACTACCGACAGGATTACCAGCCCGATTATGTCATCGATGACGGCGGCAACCAGGATAATCATACCCTCCTTTGAGTTCAGCCGCCCCATATCCATCAGTATGCGTACGGTAATACCGATGCTGGTAGCGGTTAGCACGGCACCGATAAAAAGCCAGCCGACCATGCCAACATCGGGGAAGAAATACATAGTAGCAAAATAGCCGAGGGTAAAGGGCAGGATAACACCGCCGATGGCTACCAGAGCACCGGTAAAGCCGTGGCGAAGGAACGACCTGACATCCGTTTCCAGGCCGGCGATGAAGAGAAGGGCGATAACGGCTATCTGGGAGACAATCTCCATGGGGGCGAACCCGTGCAGGGTGGCGCCGTTATCGACAAACTGGCCGTTGATGGTGGCGAAGTTGAGGATTATAGGGTCGTTGAAAAGCCCGCCCAGGGCAAAGGGAGAGATAATAATGCCTGCCAGGAGCTCGCCGACGATGGCCGGCTGTTTCAGATAACGCTCGGCTATCCTGCCGCCGATAGCGGCGGCTAGCAAAACCAGCCCAAAGGTCAGTATGAACTTAAAGTATATTTCGGTTTCCATCAGTATTGGGGGACAGGAGTAATTATATCAGAACTGTTATATAGATTATAAGCTTATCACTAATTTATGGGAATTTGCAAAGCGTGGCGCCGGTCAGAAGTTGTGTTAACCAACCGTCTTGGCGTAGTTGGGTACAGCAATATTATCTAGCCTATCCCGGAAGCGAACAGCATATAAAAACCGAGGAGGTAAAGAATGATCAGCAGCGGACTGTACCAGCTAAAGAACCTGCCGGTCTTTTTCTTTTGCCGAAAACGCAGGCCGATAATAACCAGCAGGCTCATCAGGATGCCTGCCGCCGCCGTGATAGTGTGGACATCTGAAGCCGAAGACAGGATTGCCTGGCGGGTATAGAAGATATCGGTGAGAAATATTATAGCCATATTGAACATATTGCTGCCCAGTAGGTCGGCTACCGCCATATCCAGCGCCCCAAGACGCAGGGCGGCGAAGGTGACCACCAGCTCCGGCGCCGAGGTGCTTATGGCAAGGAACAGACTGCCGACGAAGCTGGCGCCCCAGCCGGTAGCCTGAGCAATATCATCACCGATGAAAGATATCCATATGCCGGCACCGATAACCGCAAGAGCCGCCATGGCGAACTTGAACCATACCATTCTGAGGGATATATCCTGATACTGTTCTGATTTCTCCGGTGCAGGGGATGGCTGGTTATTCCTTTCAAGGAGAAACATCCGTCTTATAAAAAACAGGTAGAGCAGGAGAATGATGATACTGGGAACGCCCAGCCAGCCCAGAGCAATGCCGGAGATGGCGTCGCCGGCAAGGATACTGACAGCCGCTACCCCGGTAAGCAGTATAGCGCCGATGGCGAGAAGGATATGCCTGGTGCTGACTACGCTAAGGATGGGGGCAAAAGGATGGCATGTGTCGATAAATGCTAGAATAGCCATGTTGAAAAGGTTACTGCCGAAGAGGGTCCCCAGTGCCAGGTCAGCCGAGCCGACCAGAGCCGCCGAGCTTACACCGGTGGCAATCTCGGGTACAGAGGTGATAGCCGACAGAAGAACCAGACCTACCCAGAGACCACTAAGGCCGGTCTTCTGAGCAATAGTATCCCCGTACCGGGCTAGTTTTGTCCCGGCAAAAAGGATAACGATAAGACAAAATGAAAACTCAATCCAGACCATAGATAGCAGCCTCTAAATATAGGATACCTTAAGTTAAAAGGATACAATGCGGCGAATGAAATTGCAAAGTGTTGATAAAAAGGCTAATAATTCTAGAATGTACGGTAGCAATTAAATATGGAGGTCGGCTAAGAAATGGCGAAAAAGTTGGGCAAGGTGAAAAAACCATCGGTAAAGAAATTCGAGAAGGGGAGAAAGTTGTTCTTCGTGACACTTATATTTTCCCTGGAAGAACCAGAGCCTGAACTAAAAGAATTGATGGATAAGTACTGGCAGCAAGTACGAGAACAATTGGGCAACTTGGAAGGGAAACTGTCTCGGGTAAATAAAGTCTACCACGAGTTGATATCTGATACCGGCGAGGAGGGGGTTAAAGCCATGGATGAGATGGATGCCGGCAGCAAGCAGATTGTAAAGGGTTGTCTTGAGAGGAATGCCGAGTTCCACCCGCTTGAAGATAGAGATATGCTGAGGGAGTTTATAGACTGGAACCAATGCATATCGGTTGGACTACTGAGCAAGAAGGTATTTGACCATATAAACAAGTTCTATGAAGAGATTCAGAAAAAGAGGCAGGAACATATTGCCAGAATAATAGATGAAACGCTTAAAAGCGATGAAATCGGCTTATTGGTAATGAGAGAAGGGTGCGATATCCAGTTTCCGCCCGATATACAGGTGTTTTACATCGCTCCGCCAGCCCTTGATGAAGTAAAACAGTGGTTTATGAAAAACCGTTATAGCTATGGGGAATGATTGGGAAGTGTTTCGTTAATGTTACCCCATTGGGAAATTGGGCATACACTGGTAGATGCCAAATAGTCTCCCCCTGTCGAGGATATGCCCTTCCATAGCTTTAAGGAGCTGTTCCTTGGAAGCCCTCGACTTCAGGTCTAGCTTTTCGTCCAGTGCGTAAAGAGCAAAGTAATAGCGGTGCCGGCTGCCTGCCGGGGGGTAGGGACCGTAGTAACCGATACCACCGGTGCTATTACTCCCCTGAAGGGAGCCATCGGGGAGTTGGGGATCGTTGGTGATAGCTTCGGGAATGCCGAGGCTATCGGCGGGTATATTGAATATGACCCAGTGGGTGAATGTACCGCTGGGGGCGTCAGGGTCGTCCATAATAAGAGCTAAAGATTTGGCATTCTCTGGGATATTGCTCCATTCGAGCCGGGGTGAAATGTTATCGCCATCACCGGTAAATCTGGGCGGTATATTTTCTCCTTTATTAAACTCCGGACTGGTTACAAATATCGACATTACTGCCTCCTCCGCTATTAGGGTTTATCTAAATTAACACTACATCGTATTCTATGAAAGATGCTCAGACAGCTGGTGGAGGCTCTTGATTTTCGGCTCATCTATGGCTTCATTGAAATAATCACCCCGGTCCAGAAGAATACCGAGCATGCCTGACTGCTTGGCTCCGACAACATCAATCCGGTACTGGTCGCCGACATAGATTGAGTCTTGTGGCTGGACGCCAGCTTGCCTGATTGCTTCCTTGAATATCTCTGGCTGTGGTTTATTATAGCCCGAATCAAGTGAGGTAACCACCACCTGAAGAAACGGCATCAGTCCAAGATCCTGGCAAAGCTGAGTTATATCATTGTCTACGTTTGATATAAGACCGAGAATCAAGCTTTTCTCTTTGAGCTCGGTCATGGTGGGCAAAACATCATCATAGAGTATCGGCTTGAACTTGATTTGCTGCATTTTGCCCAGTATGTGACGGATAAGCTCCTTTGTCGGCTCTATACCCGCTTCCTTGATCAATACCGCCTGATACTGCCCCCAAAGAGCCATTTTCTCATCGTCGCTGCGTTTGCCTATGGCTAAGCGGGAATGTTCCTGATGGATGAACTCATCGGCGGCGGTGATGGGATAGAGCATTTTCTCCGGTGTTGTATCAATGCCGAACTCTTTAAGCGCGTCTGCCTGAATTTTTTCACGGGGTGGATCGTAACAGACGAGGGTCTGGTAAAGGTCAAAAAAGACTGCTTTAATCATAAATCGCTCCAGATTATCAAAATGCATTGCCATTTTAACTAAAAGTAGTTTCTCTTGTAAAGAGAGGTGTCGGTAGAGTGTTATTAAATTGACTTGGGCATTGGGGTATTGCTATCATTGAGGTGATGACATCAAGACTATCGCTGTTTCCCATAAATACCGAGGTGAGCCAAAAGGGCCACCTGATAATTGGCGGTTGTGATACCGTGGAGCTGGCAGCTGAGTATGGCACGCCGTTGTATGTATATGATGAAATTACTCTGCGTAGCCGGTGTCAGGAGTTCAGGAACGAGTTTGGCCAGCGCTATGCCGATACCATGGTTCTTTATGCCAGCAAGGCCTTTCTCAACCGGGCTCTGGCAACCATCTTCAAGGAGGAGGGTATTGGGCTTGATGTGGTATCGGCTGGGGAGCTATCCATAGCCGAGTCTGTGGATTTTCCGATGGATATGGTCTATTTCCACGGCAATAATAAATCAGCCGAGGAGCTAAAAGGAGCTCTTAAGCACCATATCGCCCGCATTGTGGTTGATAATTTTGATGAACTAGAGATGCTCGGTAAGCTGGCTGAAGAGGCGGGGCATATACCCGATATTCTACTGCGCATAACACCGGGCGTCGACTCTCATACCCACGAACATGTATCTACCGGGGTTACCGGTAGTAAATTCGGCTTCCCTTTGTTCAGTGCTGACGAGGCAGTTATCCGGGCGATGTCGGCACCAAGCCTGAACCTCATCGGGCTTCACTTTCATATAGGTTCGTTAATATCCGAGGTCCAGCCGTATAAAGAAGCTATTGATACGGTGCTTGATTTTGCCGCCGGAATGAGGGACAAGCATGGTTTTGAGCTTGAGGAGCTGAACATCGGTGGTGGTTTTGCCGTGCAGTATACAGTAGATTCTACGGTGCCGCCTATCTCCGTATACGCCGAGGTTATAGTCTCCCGGATTATCCACGGGTGCAAGAAATTGGAACTGTCACTGCCGGTGCTTACCATCGAACCGGGCAGGGCGATAGCAGCCCAGGCCGGGGTAGCGCTGTACCAGGCAGGTGTGGTCAAGGAGATACCCGGTTTGCGCCGCTATGTATCCGTGGATGGCGGTATGGCGGATAATATACGCCCGGCTCTTTATGGAGCAAAATATGAAGCTCTGGTGGCTAACAAGATGCTGGTGGAAGAAACGAACCAGGTTGCCATCGC
>DAOUSH010000095.1 GCA_030627335.1 Dehalococcoidia bacterium
CGGGAGCGGGCGGTGTGCAGTTTGCCAGCCACCTCGCCTGTAAGCTCGAACAGCCTGGCTTCGACAGCCATATGTATATCTTCCAGCTCCGGCTTGAAGTTGAACTTACCCTGCTCTATCCCCCGGGCGATGGTATCCAGCCCCTTCTGGATAGTTTTAGCATCTTCCGGCGATATGATACCCTGTTTAGCCAGCATCCGGGCGTGGGCGATACTGCCGCTGATATCGTAGCGGTAGAGGCGTCGGTCAAAGGGTAGGGAAGAAGTGTAGTATATCACCGTCTCGTCGGGCGGCTTACTCAGGCGGCTTCTTATATGGCTCATTTACTCAACCCTCCTTGCCCTTTTTATCATCTTTGGCTGGCTGAATCCGGGATTGGGTTTTAACCGGCAGTCCCCATATGTGAATGAATCCGGCGGCGGCGCTCTGGTCGAACTGATCGCCCTTGTCGTAGGTAGCCAGGCCAAAGCTGTACAGGGAGTAGGGCGACTTTCGGCCGATGACACTGCACTTCCCCTTGAACAATTTCAGGCGTACCGTGCCGCTGACGAATCGCTGTGTCGATTGTACATATGCCGTCAGGTCCTGGCGCTGGGCGGTAAACCACAGGCCGTTGTAGATAAGCTCGGCGTACTCCTGGGCTACTTTCTGCTTGAAGCGAAGCTGTGCCTTGGACAGGGTCAGCGACTCCAATGCCCGGTGGGCTTCGATAAGCACCACCGCCGCCGGTGCTTCGTAGATCTCCCTCGATTTGATTCCCACAAGGCGGTTCTCAATCATATCGATTCTGCCGACGCCGTGACTGCCGGCAAGCTCGTTCAACCCTTGTATTAGATCGACGCCGTCCATATTTTTACCGTCTACGGCAGTCGGGATGCCCTTTTCGAAGCCTATCTCCACGTAGCCGGCTTTGTCCGGGGCGTTGGTTGGGGATACTGTCCAGGCAAAGGCGTCTTCGGGCGGTTCCCGCCAGGGGTCTTCCAGGACGCCGCACTCTATGCTCCGCCCCCACAGGTTTTCATCGATGGAGTAGGGGCTGGTGGCGGTGATGGGTACCGGGATACCGTAACGCTGGGCATAATCAATGGTCTCTTCGCGGGTCATGCCCCATTCCCTGGCCGGGGCGATAATCTTAAGCTCCGGCGCCAGGGCGGTGACACCCACCTCGAACCTGACCTGGTCGTTGCCCTTGCCGGTACAGCCGTGTGCTACTGCCGAGGCTTCTTCTTCTAACGCTACATCGACCAGGAGCTTGGCTATTAGCGGGCGGGAAAGGGCGGTCGCCAGGGGGTATTGCCCTTCATAGACGGCGTCCGCCTGGAGCGCCGGGAAGATATAATTGTTGACGAATTGCTCCTTGACATCTATAACAAGCGCCTTGCTGGCGCCGACCTTGAGTGCCTTGTCCCGCACGGTGGAGAAATCGCGCTCGTTGCCGACATCGATAGTCAGGGCGATAACGTCAAGATCATATTTCTCCTTCAGCCACCTGATGGCGACGGATGTATCCAGACCACCGCTGTAAGCCAGTACCACTTTATCAGACATATTAAACCTTCCTTGAACTGATTATATTATATACTATCTCAAGCCGCTATTTTATGCCACCAGACTGGTTGATTGATGTCAGGCGGTAAAGTATTTATTAAGGAATTGTATAATCTGGGAGCCGACGCCGGGGTGCTGCCACTGATAGTCGTGGCCCGGGGCGCCGATATAGAGCAATATGTTGCCCGGGTGCTCCTGGGATATACCGAAAATAGACTCCAGGTTGGCGCGGACAACGGTGAAAACATTGCCCTGGCTGAACGAATCGGGGATAATGCCGTTGCTCCGCAGTACCAGCGACCTCTCCGAGAAAGCGCTGTTGTTCCAGAAGGGTGGTCCCAGCTGGATGCTGTAGACCTGCGTATTATCCTTCAGGATATGCATAGCGCTATTACAGATGGTACAGCCGTTGCTTTCACCGGTTAAGATAACCCTGATACCCGGTATGTGACGGGTAAGGAACTCCACCCGTGAGGCTAAATCCCTGGCTTTTGACGGGTATAGACCCAATGCCAGCATAGACTCGCTGAGGCACCCGTTCAGGGTTTTAGGCGTGCGGTAAAAGTCCAGCCACAGTGTGCTGTATCCTAGCTCGGTAAGCTCAGTATCGATCCCGGCGGCAAAATCCAGCCCGTAGGGAAAGGTATCGATAGAAGACCACCCCCAGCCACCCGAGTTATTGATTATAACCACATCCCTGTCCTTAGCCACCAGATACATTCCCAGTAGCTGGCTGGTGAACTCTTGGCGTTTCTGCTGGTTGTTACCGAACAGCTCGGTAGCCAGTTCGTCGGCTTCATCGCGCAGGGACTGGGGGACAAGCGAGAAGTCCTGGATAGATAGTGGGGTATCCCCACTGCCGACCTCGTAGGCTGTTGCCGGCACCACCGGCGAGGGAGCCAGCAGCACGATAGCCAGCGATGCGGCTACAAACAAGGCTACCCCTATCTTGAGTCTGAGAACTCTGGCCGCCATATAAAGACTAACCTTTAAATCTAGCTTTTGATACCGGACAGAGCCTTTTCCAGGATAGCCAGTGCCCGGTCAATCTCTTCTTTGCTGATGATAAGCGGCGGCATAAAGCGAATGGCATTATCCTTGAGTACGTTGACCAGTAGGCCGCCGTCAAGGCAGGCCAGCATCAACGGTTGGGCGATGTCGCTGTCGAACTCCATAGCCTGCAGTAGCCCCAGTCCGCGCACGTCGGTGACAAACCGGAACTTTTGCTCCAGCCTTTTTAGACCGGCGGCAAGGCGCTCGCCCATCTGTCCGGCGTTACCGGCGATATTGTGGTCGATGATGAACTTTAGCGTGGCGTAGCCGGCGGCGCAGGTTACCGGGTTGCCGCCGAAGGTAGAGCCGTGCTCGCCGGTGGCGAAGACGGAAGCCCCGTCCTTAGCCAGGATGGCTCC
>DAOUSH010000040.1 GCA_030627335.1 Dehalococcoidia bacterium
CTGGCTATGGACGTCAATACTGTTGCCATCCTGGGACGCAGCACCTTAACCTCCTTTTAGCAATCTCAGCCCGAGACTGCTAAATCATACTTAACCTAGCATTTTTAGCCGTGGTTGTCAAGATATTATGGCTATTATTCCTGGCGTTTGACACAAGTGAGCCCCGGTAGTAGTATATGGCAGTCTTAAAAATCTCTCGTCAAGGGGGGCTATAGAGATGAGTGCGCTTAAGGTTGTATCGGTCTCTTTGCTGGGGTTTCTTCTAACCTTGTCGCTTGTTATCTTCGGGCTGGCGTTCACGATGAAAATGACGGCGCTTAATGCCGACTTTGTTACCTCACGCATAGATGCCATTGATGTATCGGCGCTAACAGAAGAAATTATTGACGAGCAGGTCTCCCTTGGAGACCTGCCGGAAGAATTCACCGAGGAGCTCAGGGTTGCCCTGATTGATACTATTGACAGGCTGGAGCCAGTGGTTAAGGAACAATTAGATACCAGCGTTTACTCTACATATGACTACCTGCTGGCGAAGAAAGAGAGCCCGGAATTAGCCCTCACATTAAGAGAAACCTTCTTTAGCTTGGAATTTGTTTCCTCCTTCCTAGATGAAATAGACATATCTTCACTGGCGGAGGCTTACCTTAGCAGCGAGAGCGTTCAGGAAGACCTTCCGGAAGAGTTCACCGGGGAGTTAAAGGCTGACCTGGTTGACATCATCGACAGGCTGGAGCCACTGATAAAGGAGCGTATAAGCGCTGTATCGGACCATATCTTCGATTATATGCTGGGAATGAGCCAGAGCCTGGACATGGTTTCTTTGATGAGGGAAAACATCCTCGATTCGGAATTTGTTGGCTCCTTGCTTGACGAAATAGACATACCATCCTTGCTGGAAAATGTTGATTTATCGTCTTTAGCAATGGATTATCTCAATGAGCAGACTTCAGAAGATATATCTGAAGAGGTGGAGTATCT
The DNA here is from genome assembly GCA_030627335.1 of Dehalococcoidia bacterium. Taxonomy (GTDB): domain Bacteria; phylum Chloroflexota; class Dehalococcoidia; order Dehalococcoidales; family W693; genus W693. The sequence goes on from DAOUSH010000040.1 coordinate 979, forward strand.
GGTTGGATATGTTGATGAAATCATTATTGAGCTTGAGCCATGGATGAGAGAACAGGTGGGCATAGTTGCCGGCCCCGTCTTCGATTACCTGCTGGGGATAAGCCAGAATATAGATATATCGGTTTCGCTGGAGCCGGTAAAAGACGCTCTGGGAGATAACCTGCGAGAAGCCTTTCTGGAATCACCACCGGAAGAACTGGCCGGATTATCCCAGACTGAGCTTGAGCAGTACTTCGATGAGCATTTCGGGGAACTGGCTGATGAGTTTCCGGCTACCTTTGATCTTGATGAAAGCGTATTGGGGGATTTGAGAACGGATATAACCAGTGCACTGGCAGATGCTGAAATAGAGCTTGAGCAGAGTAGGCAGGATGTTGCCGAATCGTTGGCTGAAGCCGAGATGGCTTTTGGGGAATCGAGGGAGTATGTCGGCTACTTCACGCTCAGCTACAATTTGCTTATTGTATTTATATTATTATTAATTGCCGGTATCGTCCTTATACATCGTGAGGTAAAGGGCTCTACCCGTACCCTGGCGGGCATATTCATCACCTTTGGCGTCTTCAATCTGGTAGCGGTACTGGTTGCCCGGGCTTTAATTAGACCGCCACTGGAGCAGATTGAGGACATCCCATCATCTTTGCTGGAATGGATAGTGCAGACAACCAGCAGCTCGCTGACACCCCTGCTGGTATTAGCTATCGTTATGCTGGTGGTCGGCGCCGTTCTCCTGGCTGTCCCCATTATCTATAGCCGCCGTCAGACTAGAATGAAAGCGGGGTACCCCTATAGCTCTTCCCAAGAAGATGAGCCCCGTCCTTAACCTTTTCCGCAGAATATGTTATGCTGTACAAGTCGATTGCTTGAGACCCGTTATCAGATTACATAATTCTGGAGCTGTTCTATGAGACTGCCTGGACCTGTAGAGATTATTCTTATAATTGTCGTTGCCGCCATTGTTCTGATTGGCGTCAGGGTGCTGGGCACACCCGCCAGGAGAAAAAGCCAGAATCTTGCCAGGAATGAGGTGGTAGACGAAGACGAAGAGAGCTATGAAGAGAGGATAAAAAAGACACGCCGCACCCGTATTCAAGTGGTTGGCGTTATCGCTGTCATAGCGGGTATCTTCATTCTGTTGTCCAGCCTGAGCCTGATTAAATGGATCTTCTGGGGTCCCATAGGAGCCATTATCATTATGGCTGTCGGTATAGTAACAATCGTCGTCGCCAGACGTAGATAACCGCAGAGAAGCCTCATTATTGACACCTCTTATTGCCGATGCTACACTTCTTTTTACTTCGTAATTTCCTATATATTGCTGGAAAAGCAGGTCATAATTAATGAACAGGGTTGGTATTGTCTATCATCCGCTTAATAAGGATGCTGTTTCACTGGCGAAAAAGCTAGCCGGGTTTCTGCGCTCAAGTGGTGTTAAAAGCTGGCTTAGCTCCGCCTGGGAGGGTGATGAGGTCAGGGAGAATGTAAATGGCAGCGATTTGATATTGACCATCGGTGGCGATGGCACCATTCTGCGAGCCGCTCAGGCGGTGGCTCCCTATTCGGTTCCCATTACCGGTATCAACCTGGGGCGCCTCGGTTTTCTGACCGAGCTTGCCCCCGACGAGGCTATAGAAAAATTACCTGCCTTGCTGGCTGGGGGAGGCTGGCTTGACGAGCGAGCTATGCTCGAAGCCGAGATTGTTATCGCCGGGGAAGGACGGGAGAGCACACACAGGTTTTTTGCCCTTAACGACGTCGTGGTCGCCCGGGGAGAGATAGCCCGTATTATAGATGTCGAAGCCAGCATCGACGGCAAGCCGTTGACTACATATAAGGCTGACGGGGTTATTATAGCCACCGCCACTGGCAGTACCGGTTACTCGTTGTCTGCCGGCGGCCCCGTCCTTAATCCGCAGGCTGATGACTTCCTGCTTGTGCCGATACTTCCTTACCTCAGCCTGAGGCATCCGCTGGTACTGCCGCCGAAAACCGTCGTTGAGCTAAAGGTCGGCACTATTCACAAGGCGGTGCTTAGCGTTGACGGTCATATAAGCCTGCCATTGGTAGGCGGCACCGGCATAATAATAAGGCACAGCCCGATAAAAACCCGCTTCTTGAGGGTCAACCCTAAAGACTCCTTCTACGGCACACTGAAGCGGAAACTGAAAGGTTAGGAATATGAAACACAATATAGAAAAGGCAAAAATAAGTGATGCTAAACAGATACATCGGCTGATTAACCACTTCGCCGATAAGAGCGAGATGTTAGCCCGATCACTTAGCGAGATATACGAGAATATCAGGGATTACTATGTGGTGAGGCAGGGGGAGCAGGTGGTTGCTTGCATAGCCCTGCATATCAGCTGGGAAGATTTAGCCGAGGTAAAGTCGCTGGCGGTTACCGAAGCTTGCCAGAAGCATGGCATCGGCGAGCTGCTGGTGGAAGCCTGTCTCAAAGAGGCGGAGGAACTGGGTATCGCCATGGTGTTCTGCCTGACTTATACTGCCAATTTCTTCGAGAAGTGCGGCTTCTCTCTGGTGGATAAAGCCGAACTGCCGCACAAGGTATGGGGGGAGTGCTACCGCTGTCCCAAGTTCCCCAACTGCGATGAGCTGGCGCTCACCTATAAGCTTGAGGTGGAGGGCTAGCCGGTGGAAGAGACGCTCTCCAGCAAGGTGGTTTTCAATGGGCAGGTGGTTAAGCTGCGGGTGGATGATATCAGGCTGCCCGATGGCCGCCAGGCCAGTTGGGAGGTTGTTGAGCGCGGCGACTGCGTGGCTGTCATTCCCATTGACGCCGATGGCAACGTGCTACTGGTGAAGCAGTTTCGCAGGCCGGTTGAGAAGGATTTACTGGAGATACCTGCCGGTGGTATTGACCCCGGGGAGGAGACGGAAGCTACCGTACGGCGCGAAATGCGCGAGGAAACCGGATACCTGCCGAAGAAGGTGGAAAAGCTGGGTGGCTTCTATGCTTCGCCGGGCTTCTGCACCGAATATATGCATCTTTACCTGGCTTATGACCTCGTTCCGGACAGACTTTATGCCGAGGATACCGACAGCATTGAGCTTGTTCGGGTGCCTTTAAGCGAGGTTGCCGGGCTCATTGCTTCGGGCGATATCTGCGACGCCAAGAGCATTGCCGGGCTTCTTTTGTACCTGTCTTCTAAAAAATCCGCCTCAAGCTAGCCGAGCTGCCCCGATAGCTGTCTGCCGCCCATAACGTGCAGGTGAAGATGGGGCACCAGCTGCCCGCCCTGCTGACCACAGTTTATCACCAGGCGGTAACCGGTTTCGGAAATGCCCTCATCCTTGGCGAGTTGGTTGGCAACGGTGACCATGTGTCCCATCAGGGGCTTCTCCCTCTCGGTTATTTGAACCAGAGAGGTAAAGTGCTTCCTGGGAATGACCAGCAGATGCACCGGCGACTGGGGGTTGATGTCGCGGAAGGCAATCACCTCTTCGTCCTGATAGATAATATCGTTGGGTATCTTGCCGGCTACGATGTTGCAGAATATACAATCCATTTTTACCTCTCCTGCACTTTTTGATATGCAGCCCTATTCCGGGTAAACAGGTCGCCGCCATAAATATCGTTGGCGACGATAGCCGGGAAGTCCTCCACCTCAAGACGCATGACGGCTTCGGCAGCCAGCTCGGGGTAGGCGATGACCTCCGCCTTTTTGATAGCCTTTGAAAGCAAGGCGCCGGCGCCACCAAACGTTACCAGATAGATAGTCCGGTGCTTTTTGATAGCCTCCTTTACCTCTGCTGAATGGCTGCCCTTGCCAATCATGGCTTTAAGCCCGGCTTTTAGCAGGGGTGGGGTATAGATGTCCATTCGTCCACTGGTGGTGGGACCGGCGGAGCCGATAACACTCCCCGGTCGGGCAGGGGAAGGTCCCATATAATAAAGGGTCTGCCCCTCGATGTTAAAGGGGGGCTTGTCGCCGTCGGCGATCGCTTTAACCAGCCTCTGGTGGGCGGCGTCGCGGGCGGTGAACAGTACCCCGCTGATGAGGACTCTATCGCCCGCCCTGAGCTTTTCGATTATTTCCGGCTTAATCGGCGAGGTTATATTTATACTATCTGCTAACTTTGTTCCCATAGTCTCTTCCTTAAAGGACAGCGGGATATAATAAATAGTATAGCTGGATTGATTATTGTTGCCAACCCCTTTTTGGATGGGTATGGTCTTTTTAGGGTGGTTAAGCCCCTCCAAACCTTCCGCTTCTATTATAATCTCATCTCCCTTTACTAAAAAAGGAGATGAGAGGGATTTAAAATCCCCAATTATTTATTATAGTTGCTTAAAGTACCACCTCCCGGTGGCGGGCGCTGTGGCACTGTAGGTTGACGGCTACCGGCAGGCTGGCGATATGGCTCC
>DAOUSH010000039.1 GCA_030627335.1 Dehalococcoidia bacterium
TGAGGGATGAATCGGACAGAAATGGCATGCGCATAGTCATCGAGATGAAGAAAGGTATCATCGGGGATGTGATTCTAAATCAGCTGTACAAGCATACCCAGATGCAGTCGGCTTTCTTCGTTAATATGCTGGCTCTGGTCTCCGGCCAGCCGAGGGTAATCAGCCTCAGGGAGGCGCTCCAGCACTTTATAGATTTCCGTCATGTTGTGATTACCCGCCGCTCCCGCTTTGAGCTGAAGGTAGCCAGAAACAGGGCTCATATACTGGAGGGGATTAAAATCGCCCTGGATAACATAGATAAAATAATAGCCACTATCCGCAAGTCGAAAACCGCTGAGACAGCCCGTGGCGCCCTGATGGCTGACTTCGGTCTGAGCAAAATTCAGGCGCAGGCGATACTGGATTTGCAGTTACGTCGGCTGGCGAACCTGGAGAGGAAGAAGATACTCGACGAGTACCAGGAGGTGCTAAAGACCATCGCCTATCTTGAGGAGTTGCTGGCTAACCCCAGGCGGATGATGATGCTGATAAAGGAAGAGGTGACGGAACTAAAAGCCAAGTTTGATGAGCCGCGGCGAACCGAGATAAGCCTGCAGGAAGCGCTCGATTTTAACGAGGAAGACCTCATTCCCCATCAAAGGATGGTGGTTACTCTAAGCGAGCGGGGTTTCGTCAAGCGGGTGCCGTCCAAAGCCTATACCCTGCAGCACCGCGGTGGCAAGGGGATTATCGGTATGGTGACTCGGGAGCAGGACGCCGTCAGGTTCCTGGTGGTAGCCGATACCCACGATAACCTGTTCTTCTTTACCAACCGGGGCAAGGTTTTTAGCCTTAAGTGTCACGAACTACCGGCTGATATCTCCCGGACTGCCAAGGGTATGGCGGTGATTAATCTATTCCCCATTGCTGAAAGGGAGAAGGTTACGGCTGTGGTAGGCGTTAGTGAATTTAAGACGGGCAGTTACATGCTGATGGCGACCAGTAATGGCGAGATAAAAAAGACATCGGTAGACAGCTTTAGCTCGGTGCGCAGTAGCGGGCTTATCGCTATGGATCTGCCTGAGAGGGATAGCCTGGTGGCGGCCTGTCTGGCTGGGGATGGGGATGACGTCCTGCTGGTGACACAGAAAGGGCAGTCGGTCAGGTTCCCGGTGACCGAGCTGAGAACCAGCCTGAGAGCCAGCGGCGGCGTGCGTGCCGTTAAACTGGACAAGGATGACTTGTTGGTCAGTATGGATATTGCCCCTCCCGATGCCTTCGTGCTGGTGGTTACCGCCGGGGGGCATGGTAAGCTCACCACGGTTGCCGACTACCCGCGCCAGCACCGTGCCGGCAGCGGTGTAAGGACCTTTAAGGTTACCGAAAAGACGGGTGATGTCGTCGCCGCAAGGGTGGTGACCAAGAACCAGCAGTTGATGATTATATCCGCAAAGGGCATTATCACCTGCACCCCGGTGACGGAGGAAGACCCCAGAAAGGGCATCACTATCCAGGGGCGGAGCACCCAGGGGGTGCGGTTGATGAGGCTGGAAGAAGGCGATAGCGTGGTTGCCATCGCCGCCTTTGAGTAAGAGCCGGCGGTTTAGCTTTCAGCCAGTTTTTGTTGGCAGTCCGGCTGCCATCTCTCCAGCCCGCAGGTATTGCAGGTGTGGTAGTGGCAATCCGGCGTCTCTTTACCTTCCACGGCACGCTTATATTCTCTCTTGAGAAAGTCTGCAGATACGCCGATATCGATATGCCCCCAGGGCAATGGCTCGTCTAAAGAACGCTCTCGCTGAGCATAAAAGGCAGGGTCGATGCCGGTTTCCTCAAAGGCACGCAGCCAGGTTTCGTGGTTAAAGTGCTCGCCCCAGCTGTCGAAGACAGCCCCCATCTGCCAGGCGCGGTAGATAACACGCCCCACCCGGCGGTCTCCCCGTGAAAGCACTGCCTCCAGCAGGCTGAACTTGGGATCCTGCCAGGACAGCCTGATTCCCTTGTGGCGCAATCCAGATTTAAGAATCTCGTGCTTGACGCTTAGCTGTTGCTCGCTTTCCTGGGCTGCCCACTGGAAGGGTGTGTGCGGCTTGGGAATAAAGGTGGACAGGCTTACCCTTACCTGGGGTCTTTTACCCGGAATGGTTTTGCCCAGCGTGTAGACCTTGTTGACCATCTGCACGATGCCCTCGATGTCCTCCTCTGTTTCCGTGGGCAAGCCGAGCATAAAGTATAGCTTGAGGGTTTTCCAGCCCCTTTCAAAGGCGGTGGTTGCCGTTTTGAGGAGCTCGTCCTCCGGGATGCACTTGTTGATTACCTGCTGTAACCGCTGACTGCCGGCCTCGGGGGCGAAGGTAAGCCCTGTCTTCCGGTGGGAGGGCAGGGAGTCTATCAGCCTTACCAGCTCGCTGTCGATGCGCAGGCTGGGCAGTGATATCGTTATGTTCCGCTTGTTGTAGCATTGGGTGATGTCGCTTATCAGTTCGTTGATACCGTGGTAGTCACCGGTGCTGAGGGATATCAGCGATACCTCGTCGTAGCCGCAGTTGGCGATAAGCTCGTCTACTGATTTAAGCACCTCTTCCCGGGGTCGCTGGCGCACCGGGCGGTAGACGATGCCGGCGTTGCAGAAGCGGCAGCCCCGGCTGCAACCGCGGCTGATTTCTATCGCCCCTCGGTCGTGGACGACCTCTATATAGGGAACCACCGGGCTGGTTACCGGTGGTGGCAGCTTGGCTACTATTTGCCGTTTTATTGTCGGGCTGGCCTGGGCGACGGCAGGGGTGATGCTTTTAAACAAGCCGTCGCTCTGGTATTCCACGTCATACAGGCTGGGGGCGTAGATGCCGGGGATGGTAGCCGCCTGCAGCAGCAGTTCTTTCCTGGTGATTTTCTTACCCTTCCAGTTGCGGAAGCAGGCAACAAGCTCCGGTAGAATCTCCTCGGCTTCACCGATAACGAACAGGTCGATAAAGTCAGCCATAGGCTCCGGGTTGAGGGTACAGCTACCGCCGGCGATTATCACCGGGTGAGAGTCGTCCCTTTCACCGGCGAAGACCGGTATCCGGGAAAGGTGGAGCATATTCAATACATTGGTGAAGGTAAGCTCGTAGCCCAGCGAGAAACCGATGATGTCGAAATCCTTCAGTGGGTGGCCACTCTCCAGGCTGAGCAGGGATATTCCGGCGTCCTCGATAGCCTTCGCCATATCCGGCCAGGGGGTGAAGACCCTCTCGGCAAGTACGCCCGGCTGGCTGTTCAATAGCCGGTAGAGTATGGGCAATGCCATATTGGACATGCCGATTTCATACAGGTCCGGGTAGCTGAGGGCTATCCTGATGTCCGCTTTATGCCAGTCCTTGACGATGCTGTTCCACTCACCGCCGGTATAGCGGGCTGGCTTGGCGACCCTGAACAATATGCTATCGGGATAGGTCAAATCGCTGCCTCCAGACCTAACATTATAGTTGTTGTACCTCTGAAGGCGCAATAAACGGGCTTTGATGTTTGGGTTGGGGGTGGTAGAATAGTGCCGGAATCAGCAGGGAGAATGATAATGGAGCACCTCTGGGCGCCGTGGCGTATTGAGTATATCAAGATAGCGAAGGAAGAAGGCTGTATTCTGTGCCAGAAACCGCAGGAAAACAGCGATATCGCCAATTACATACTGCACCGCGGGAAGAAGAACTTCATCATTATGAACAGATACCCCTACAACTCCGGCCACCTGATGGTAGCCCCCAACCGCCATACAGCCAACCTGGAGGAGCTTACCGATGAGGAGCTTGGCGAGCATTATAAGCTGGTGCAACGCAGCATTACAGTCTTGAAGCAGTTGTTTAAGCCCGAAGGTTTCAATATCGGCATGAACCTGGGCCGGATAGCCGGCGCCGGCGTGGATAAGCATATCCATACCCATATCGTGCCGCGCTGGGCCGGGGATACCAACTTTATGCCGGTAATAGCCGATACCAATGTGGTCAACGAGGCGCTTGAGGAAACCTACGAGAAGCTGGTTGCGGAGTTTTAGTTATAAACAGGAGGCTATCAAATGGATGGTTTTGAGACCATCTCAGACATACTGCCTTACCTGATACCTTTGTTAATACTGGAGCTTGGGCTGCTAACAGTTGCTATTGTTGACCTGCTTAACAGGCAAAAGGTCAGAGGCGACAAGCTGCTATGGGTGTTGCTGATAGTGGTGATTGGTATCATAGGGCCTATTATTTATTTTATCTTTGGCCGGCAGAAAGATACAGTTAAGGCAGAAGAATGAGCATTATAAGTAATATTACAGCTAGCCAGATGAGGTATATTCTTTATCTGCTGCTGGCGCTGGTAGTTGCCGATGGCATATTGAGCAACTTCCTCGTTCTACAGAATATGGGCGTTGAGTTGAACCCGTTTCTCAAAAATCTGGTAGGCGGCGGGTATCTGCTGCCATTAAAAACATGCGGGGCGCTACTGGCGATAGTTATGCTATACGGTATATATAAAAGGGCACCCAGGGCAGCCGCTATATGCAGCCTGAGCTTCGTCGTGTTTTACACGGCGATATTATACTGGAATACACTTGCCTTCCTGCTGGTAGTGTAGTACAAATAAAGTCTACTTTTTTGTATCCTCCAGCTCCTCGGTGATATCTTTAGCCATCTTCATAAATAGCTTTCTTAGCCTTTTCATAACATTTTCGGCAGCTTGCTCTCCAGCGAGCCTGGCTCCTTCGGCGGCTTTTCTGGCATCGGCTGCCGCTGTCTCAATCTCATCCAGGATGATAGGCAGGGGTGTGTCCATAATGCCGTGCTTCTTCTCGGATTCGTTTTCCATATTATCTCCTTATTCTCCAATATATTGTGCTGGCTGAAGTTCTATTAACTGTTATGAAGCTTTAGATAGGGCAAAGGCAATCAAAACGGCACAAAAGATGATAGCCAGGTTGATTACTATCAGAGTAGCTATCCAGTCCCATCGGGACAGTCTTTTAATCACTGCTTTTACCAGTGCCTCTTCAGCCTTGGAAAGAGCCTCTTGAGCTTCCAGCCTGGCTTCTTCAGCGATTCTCTCCCCGACCAGGCGTGACTCTTCGGCAGCGGCTATGGCGCTTGCCGCTGCCTGCTCGGCTAATCCAGCGGATTCGTTAGCCCTCCTCACCGCGGCATCGGCAGCCTTGATTTGCTCTTCTAACTCGTTCAAGATTTGAGGTAGCGGCTTTACCAGTACTTTGGAGCCCGCTTCTCCTGTGTGGGCAGTATCTTCTTTTACCATTGTCGCTCTCCTTTAATATAGCTGTTATATGGAATTGGCGAAAATCATCTGCGCATAGTTTGAGTTTAATCCTGTCCTGCCCGGTAGTCAATACCTTTTGGGGGGTATTGTTGATGTTCTACAATTTTGTCACCATCTAACTGTTCTGGGAAAATGTCACCATGAAGGAGATGGTGGTATTGAACA
>DAOUSH010000109.1 GCA_030627335.1 Dehalococcoidia bacterium
AAGGTCGGCACCGCTCAGTATTTTCTTCCTTTCGGCATAAATTACCTCGCGATGCTGGTTGACTACATCGTCATACTCAACAAGGTGTTTGCGAATATCGAAGTTATATCCCTCGCTCTGCACCTGGGCATTTGTCATCGCCTTGCTGACCATAGGATGCTCGAGAGGCTTATCCTCTCCCAGGCCAGCCCATTGCATAAGTCCTCCGATGCGGTCGCCGCCGAAGCGGCGCATAATGTCGTCTTCCAGGGAGACATAGAAGCGGGAACTGCCCGGGTCTCCCTGGCGGCCGGCCCGGCCGCGGAGCTGGTTATCGATACGGCGTGCCTCGTGGCGCTCGCTACCGATAACGTGCAGACCGCCGAACTCGATTACCCTGTTGTGTTTCTCCTGCCACTTCAGCCATTCAGGGTTGTTGCCGTTTTCCGGTTCCCTGCCGCCGAGGACGATATCAACGCCTCGCCCGGCCATATTGGTGGCGACGGTGACTGCTCCCGGCTCACCGGCCCGGGCGATAATATTGGCTTCCTTCTCGTGCAGTTTGGCGTTGAGAACCTGGTAGGGGATGCCTCTCCTTTTCAGCATTTCGCTGAGCCGCTCCGATTTCTCGATAGATACCGTGCCGATGAGCACCGGGCGTCCCTCTTTGTGAACCTGCTCAATCTCGTTGACTTCCGCCTTGAATTTGGATTCCTCGTCCTTGTAGATCTGGTCGGGGTGGTCTTGCCTTATCATCGGTCGGTTGGTGGGGATGACCACCACCTCCAGCTTGTATATCTTGTGGAGTTCCTCGGCTTCGGTGACGGCGGTGCCGGTCATACCGGCCAGCTTGTTGTACATACGGAAGAAGTTCTGGATGGTGATGGTGGCATAGGTGCGGCTCTCCTGCTGAATCTTGACATGCTCTTTGGCTTCTATTGCCTGGTGCAGCCCCTCTGAGTAGCGGCGCCCATGCATCATGCGCCCGGTGAACTCGTCTACGATGATAACCTCACCGTCCTTGACGACGTATTGCTGGTCTTTTTTATAGAACTCGCGGGCAGTGAGGGCGTTTCTCAGGTGGCGCATCAGGTCGGCGCTTTCCTGGTCATAAAGGCTTGCCGATTTGAGCACCCCTTCACGCTTGAGCAGTTTCTCGATGGCGTTATAGCCTTCATCGGTCAGATCGGCACTGCGTTCCTTTTCTTTAATCTCGTAGTCCACGCCTGGCTTCAGGCGCTGGATAAGGCGGGAGAATATCTGGTATCTCTGCCCCGCTTCCACATCGGGGGCGCTGATGATAAGCGGCGTGCGGGCTTCGTCGATAAGCAGATTGTCGGCTTCGTCGACGATGGCGTAATTAAGCTGACCCTGGGCACAGCGGGAAAGGTCGACAGCCATATTGTCCCGCAGATAGTCGAAGCCGAACTCGCTTGAAGTGCCATAGATTACATCCGCCTGGTAAGCCTCTTTGCGGGGAACGGGGCGGAAGTGGCGCCAGGGGTCATTCTCCTTGTCCGAATCATATTTCGGGTCATAGATGCAGGCTGGGGTGTGCTCGTCCGTGTTCTGCATCGGGAAGATACTGGCAACGCTGACCCCCAGGGCATGGTATATAGGGCTCATCCAGTATGGGTCTCTGCGTGCCAGATAATCGTTGACGGTAACGAGGTGGCAGCCTCTGCCGGTGAGCGAGTTAAGGTAGAGGGGCAGGGTGGCGACCAGCGTCTTACCCTCGCCGGTCTTCATCTCGGCAATTTTACCCTGGTGGAGGACGATGCCGCCGATGAGCTGTACGTCGAAGTGGCGCTGACCTAGAGTACGCCGTGCCGCCTCGCGGACGGCGGCAAAGGCTTCCGGCAGCAGCTCGTCAAGTGAAGCTCCGTCTTTAAGCTGTGCCTTGAACTGGTCGGTCTTGCCCCGCAATTCGGCATCGGTAAGACTATTGAATTCTGGCTCAAGCTCGTTTATCCGGCTGACCAGTGGCCCCAGCCGTTTGATTTCCCTCTCGTTGGAATCGCGTATTCCACCCAGCCATTTAAACATGTCAATCTGCCTCAATCAGCCTTTTAGCTTCATCGGCTGCCTTTTCCGGGACCATAATCCTGACCTCTCCCAGCCCGTCAATGGCAAAGGGGTGCACCGAGCTGGCGGCATGCGACTGGAACAGGCAGGGTATCCCGTAGCTTTCCAGCAAGCCCTTGATGACCTGTGCTTCCAGCTCGCCTTTAGCCTTGTATACCTCTATCATCTTTTGCTGGTTACTCAAAAAGCGCCCCGACCGATTGTCCGGTGTTAATGCGGTGGATAGCCTCGCCCAGCAATGGTGCTATGGGCAGGACGGTGATTTTATCCAGCTTTCTCTCTCCGTTGATGGGGACGGTATCGGTAACTACCACCTCTCTGACCGGGGAAGAAGCTATCTTTTGGATAGCCTGCCCGGAAAATATCGGGTGGGTGCAACAGGAGTAAACCTCTCTGGC
>DAOUSH010000113.1 GCA_030627335.1 Dehalococcoidia bacterium
AATAACCCTTTCGGTGTCCAGCCGTGGCATCTCCACAGACAGACCGGCGCCCTCAATAACGCTTCTGAGTCTTGCCAGTTCACTGTCTTCAAGAATGCCCATCCTCCGGGCGATGCTAGCCGCCGCCGCCATACCTATGGCGACTGCCTGCCCGTGCTCCACCCTGAAATCGGAGACGGTCTCAATGGCGTGGCCTATGGTATGACCAAAGTTCAAGATGTTTCTCAAACCAAGGTCCATTTCATCCTGCTCCACCACCCGGGCTTTAATCCCGGCCGAGCGGAAAACGACCTCTTCCATTATAGTGTCGTCCAGTTCTCTTATTTTATCAAGGTTTGTTTCTATGAAGGTAAATAGGTCTCTATCCCGGATAACAGCGCTCTTTATCACTTCAGCCATGCCGTTGGCGAACTCCCCAACCGGCAGTGTCTTCAGTATCACCGTATCGGATAACACCAGCCGTGGCTGGTAGAAAGCGCCGATTTTGTTCTTCAGCAGTCCGTGGTTTACCGCCACCTTGCCGCCGATACTGCTGTCGACCTGTGCCAGCAGAGTGGTCGGTATCTGCACCAGCGGCACTCCCCGCAGATAGGTGGCGGCGACAAAACCGGCCAGGTCGCCGATAACACCACCCCCCAGAGCCAGTATGGGTGTCGCCCGCTCGGCGTAGACAGCGGTAAGCTCGTTATAGAGCCTGCCGGCGACATCGAGCGACTTCTGCTCCTCCCCATCGGCAACCGTCAAGATGTCTACCGCAAAACCATCAGCCAACAGGTTCTCTTTCAGCACGCTGCCGTATAGCCCCTGCACGACAGGATTGGTGATAATCACCAGCCTGTCACCAATGCCGACCTCTTTCAGCCAGCTGCCTGCCTGCCCGAGTATACCGGCGCCAACGACAACCTGATAGCTTCTATTTTCAAGGTTTATCCTTACTGTCTTCATATTATATATTTATACCGCTTCAGCTATGCCACTGCAATCTTCTTCTTATCAGATGCCACAAGCTTTTTGATTTGCTTGCAGGTGGTAATAATCCTGCCCAGCTCATCGGGGGTTATCATCTGCTGGGCGTCCACCAGTGCCTCTGCCGGGTTATAGTGTACCTCAATTACCAGTCCACTGGCACCAACGGCGGTAGCGGCACAGCTCATATCGAAGATGAGGTCGCGGCGGCCGGCGGCGTGGCTGGGGTCGACTATTATCGGCAGATAGGTTTCTTTCTGGACGACCGGGACTGCCACCAGGTCGAGGGTATATCTGGTATAGCTATTACCCTTGCCGACGGGGACTATTCCCCGCTCGCAAAGGATGATATCTTTATTGCCTTCGGCGGCAATATACTCGGAAAAGGAGAGAAACTCTTCCACACTGGCGCCAAAATGTCTCTTGAAAAGGACGGGCTTACCCTTTCTGGCTATACTGCTGAGCATATCCTGGTGGTACATATTCCTGGCACCGACCTGCAAGATATCGACATATTCGGCTATCAGGTCGACCTGTGACTCCCCCCTTACCTCGGTCATCACCGGCATACCGAACTTCTGCCCGGCGTCACGCAGCCAGCTCAGTGCTTCCCTGGCTTCTTCATCGCCCAGGGCACCCAGCCCTTGGAAAGAGTGCACCGAGCTCCTCGGCTTGAAGATACCGCCTCTCAAAATGTGAGCCCCGGCTTTTTTGACCTCTTCCGCAATTCTGAATATCTGTGCCTTACTCTCTATGGCACAGGGTCCGGCAATGAATACCGGCTCGTCACCACCGATTCTAATATCGCCCACCTCGACGATACGGCTCTCGTCTTTGCCTTCGAATAGTTCGCTGTATTCCCTGCTGATTAGTTTGTATGGAGTTTCTATCATCCTTGCCTCCTTAACTCCCGGTAGAGCAGCCAGGTGGGTGAATGATATCCGGCTTTCATCTCCGATCAGTCCGATAATCGTCCTGAATTCCCCCCTGGAAATATCAGCCCTCAGCCCGTGTTTTTTTATCTCGCTGACAACATGCTTTATTTGTTCCGATGTGGCGCCTTTCTCCATTATAATCATATTCTCCCTCCGTTATGCCTGGTATTTTTAGTAAATTGCCCCCTGGCTGTCCTCTATTAATAAAAAATCCTCCAACCTGGGAGGATTTTAAAGATTTACGGTGATTTATGCTCTAGAATTTCAATCCAAAAACCCCCCGGACGCGCTGTTGCGCCAGATAAATGTAAAATACGCGTAATATTTTATTCCACGGGGCCTTGCAACAACTATCATTTTATATTTCAGCTTCCTTCTGTAGAAATATAGCACGGGATGGGGCGCTTGTCAAGCATCAATATCGTCAGCTATCATAGCTGTGTTGCTGTCCAGCGAAAATGTCACCCTAATTGTTCAGCGAATTTGTCACCCCCTATCGATACTGACTTTAAAAGGTCTGCGCC
>DAOUSH010000009.1 GCA_030627335.1 Dehalococcoidia bacterium
ACAAACGGGTCTAACTGTTCCATAATCCCTGGCTCAAAGTGCCTTTATACCCTTCTATGCCAGGCATTGCCTGCCTGACTGGTTGGCTTTAATATTATATGCTCAATTTTAACATAAAATTGCTATAAAAAGGGTGGTATGATAATATTCTAACGGATTAAACCGGTCTACATACTATTCCAAACAGGAGAAAATAAATGCCTAAGATATATATTATTGATGTTACCAATCGTGACGGAGTACAGACAGCCAAGCTCGGTCTTTCCAAACTGGAAAAGACCATGATGAACGTTTACTTAAACGAGATGGGGGTCTTCCAGTCCGAGTTCGGCTTTCCCACCACTAGACACGAGTCCAACTACCTGAAAGCCAACCTGGAGCTGGCGGAGATGGGAGCTCTTAAGCCTATCCGTCTGGAGGGCTGGATAAGAGCCATCGTTGCTGATGTCGAGACTGCCTTCAGGCTGGTGCCCAATATGAAGCACCTCAACCTTTCCGTATCTACGTCAGACCAGATGATTAACGGCAAGTTCCAGGGGAGAAAGACACGGGACGACATTATAAAGGAAATGACCAAGGCGGTGGACGCTGCCTGGGCTCATGGTGCCGAGAGCATCGGAGTTAACGCCGAGGATGCTTCCAGGACAGACATAGGTTACCTGGTTGAGTTCGGTCAGGCGGCTAAGGAGCATGGAGCCAACCGCTTGCGATACTGCGACACCCTGGGCTATGATAATCCCTTTACCATTTATGAAGCCAACAGGACGCTGGCAGAGAAGGTGGCTTTACCCATTGAGCAGCACTGCCACGGAGATCTGGGTATGGCGGTGGCTACCTCTATTGCCGGCGCCAAGGGGGCTATAGACGGCGGCCAGGATGCCTATATCAACACCACGGTCAACGGGATCGGGGAAAGGGCAGGCAATGCCGACCTCGTCGCTACTATATTAGCCATCACCAAGTCGAAGGGATTTAACGATAATTACAAGCTGGGCGGCTCTGTTGACCTGTCCATGGCATGGAAGATAGCCAAGTTTGCCAGCTATGCCTTCGGGGTGCCTATCCCGATAAACCAGCCGGGCGTCGGCGACAACGCCTTTGCCCACGAGTCCGGCATCCATGCCGACGGCGTGCTTAAAGACCCGGAAAACTACGAACTATACAGCTATGAGGAGCTGGGTCGGGGTGGGGCGGAGCTGGTCGAAACCGGGCGGGAAATCTGCGCCGGGGAGTATAGCGGTATATCCGGCTTCAGCCATATCATGGGGCAGATGTCAGTGTCCTTTGCCGACAGAGAAGAAGCCAACCGGGTTCTGGAGCTGGTAAGATATGCCAATGTAGAGGCGCAGAAGCCGCTGAATGAGGACGAGCTCCTCTTTATCGCCAAGTACCCCGATATCGTCAAGAAGCTGTTAACCCTGGCGCCGCTGACATAGCTAAACCTCATACCCTTAAAGCTTGTCTGGAAGGTTTTCAGGTAGTTGCCTCTTTTTAACCGGCAAGAGGAGATGGAAAATGGCTGCTCATCCTTCGGAGATGACTATCAAACCTATCGGCATTGTCCGTAGCCAGGTAAGGCAAAAGCGGAAGCCGGGCTATAAATGGCAGGAGATAGTCTCTGAGGTTGTAATTGACGACAGCCTCAGTGAAGCCCTGGGTGGACTGGAGGAATTTTCCCATATCATAGTTATCTACCGGCTGCATCTGGCGGTTGACACAGCCAAGATGGCAGTCAAAGTCCACCCCAGGGGGGATTCGGAACTGCCCCTGGTCGGGCGTTATGCCACCCGCTCCCCTTACCGTCCTAACTCGCTGGGACAGAAGCTGGTCAGGCTGCTGGAGCGGCGGGGCAATGTGTTGCGGATACAGGGGTTGGATGCCCTCGACGGGACGCCGGTTATTGATATAAAACCCTACATCCCGGGCTACGATTCGGTAGAAAATGCTACGGTGCCTAAATGGGCGAAACACGAATAAGCCGTTGCCTGCATGACATATATCGGCGGCTTATGGCTGCTTACGGACCACAGCACTGGTGGCCGGCGGAAGAGCCCTTCGAGGTTATGGTCGGCGCCATTCTTACCCAGTCGGCCGCCTGGAGCAATGTTGACAAGGCTATCGTCAATCTTAAGACAGCCGACGCCCTGTTACCGGAGGCGATACGCCGCCTGCCCCTCTCAGAGCTGGCGTTGATTATACGTCCCTGCGGCTACTTCAATGCCAAGGCGGTTAAGCTAAAGGCGCTGGTAGGCTGGTTCGGCAGCCACGACGACGATATAAAAAATCTGCATGCCGTCGATACGGACAGCCTGCGGCGGGAGCTCCTTGCCGTGCATGGCATCGGGCAGGAGACAGCCGATTCCATTCTGCTCTATGCCGCCGGGAAGCCCGTTTTCGTCATTGATGCCTACACACGCCGCATCATCAGCCGTCTCGGTATGTCCCCTCAGAAAGACAGTTACAATGACTACCAGAGGCTTTTTACGGCGAATCTGGAGGCAGATGCCGCGCTTTTTAATGAGTACCATGCCCTGCTGGTTAAGCTGGCCAAGGAGGCCTGCCGCAAGAAGCCCCTCTGCCGGCGGTGCTGCCTTAACGATACCTGTCGGTTTTGCAGAGGGTAAAAGAGAAATTGGGCTGACCGGCTATACTTCGGGTGTGATTGCTCTGGCTACCAGCTCGGCGATATCCATAGCTTTCAGCGATTCTTCGTAGCCTCTGGCTTTTATGGCGTCGTCGAACATCTGCAGGCAGAAGGGGCAGGCGGTGGCGATAGTGCCGGCCCCGGTCTTTATTGCCTGCTCGATGCGCATCTCGCTGATTCGACTGCCGATGGTTTCTTCCTGCCACATACGACCACCACCACCACCACAGCAGAGGCTTCTCCTGCCGCTGGCTTCCATCTCGACCAGTTTCACACCGGGCAGGCTTTTTAAAATCTGCCGCGGCGGTTTGAAAATATCGTTGTATCTGCCCAGGTAGCAGGGGTCGTGATAAGTAATCACCCCTCCGGTAGAACTGGTAATTTTAAGTCTGCCTTCCTGGATAAGCCGGGCGATAAGCTGGCTATGGTGGATGACCTCGAACCTGCCGCCGAACCCGGGGTACTCGTTCTTCAGTGTGTTATAGCCGTGGGGGCAGGCGGTAACAATCTTTTTAATGCCATAATCGTTGAGAGTCTTGATGTTCCTCTCCGCCTGCATCTGAAAAAGGTATTCGTTGCCCAGGCGGCGGGCGGGCTCGCCGCAACAGCTCTCCTGGCTACCCAGGATGCCGAAGTCAACGCCGGCCAGCTTCAGTATTCCAGCCACGGAGCGGGTTACCCGGATGCTCCTTTCCTCCAGCGCCCCGGTACAGCCCACCCAGAGAAGGGTGTCCATGTCGCTGTTCTCAGCCAGGGTCTTTATGTCTAGGCCTTTCGCCCAGTCGGTGCGGGAGGCTGTTGACCCCCGCCACGGGTGACCCCTGGCTTCGATGCTACGCAGTGCCGCTTCGGCCGGCTCCGGTATGGACGCCTGTTCCATTACCAGGTTCCGTCTCAGGTCGATAATCTTATCGATGTGCTCGACATAGACGGGGCAGATGTCGTCGCAGGCGCGGCAGGTGGTACAGGCCCAGATTTCGTCCCGGGATATTACTCCGCCGGGTAATATCAGAGTGGGGCTGTCATCCGCTGCCACTGTTTTGCCCCCTGCCTTGAGTAGCTTAGGCCCGACCTCAAGCAGGTGCTTCTTGAGGTCCTGGATGAGATTCTTAGGGTTGAGCGGCTTGCCGCTGGCGGTTGCCGGGCAGGTGTCTTGACACTTGCCGCAGGAGACGCAGGCATAAAGGTCGAGCATCTGCTTCCAGGTGAGGTCAGTTATACTGGCGGCGCCGAAGCTTTCTGCCGCCTCCAGGTCGATGGAGCGCAGGGTGCCCCTGGGCAGTGGCGAGCGGAAGAAGATGTTGAACAGCGAGGCTATTATGTGGAGAAATCTTGAGTAGGCAATGAACACCAGGGCGAAGAGGACTACCGCCCAGTTGCCCCAGAACAGGGCAGTGTTTGCCGCCTGCACCGAACCTGTACTGATATCGCTGAAGAGGTTACTCAGGGCGGTGCTTATCGGCGGTAGAGCAGTTCCCAGCCCGACAGGGGGCTGACCGAGGGCGATATCGGTGGCTATCTTAAATATATAGGTCGCCGGAATGATGATAACGGTCAGCAGTATCACCAGAGCCTCGATACTCTGCTCGCCCTTCAGCCTCGGCGGTTTGGCGATATAGCGGCGGACGATGCCCCACAAAGCGGCGATGATTACCACGGGGGTGATCAAGTCGATAATCCAGGTATAGTAGTAAAAGAAGACGGTGGCTTCCAGTGTTCCCGAAAAACCGAAGCCGGCGCTGATGATAACAAATACCAGATAAAAGATAGCGAAGGCCAGGAAGCCCAGGGGGAAAATGGCGTGGGTGATTCCGGCTCTGTCTTTGGGGGTGAAGTATTTGAACTGGTCCCAGTGCACCAGCAGGGTGACCAGGGTTGACAGAGCCCGGCGCCCCTTTTGCCCGAACCTTTCCTCTTTACGCCCCAGGGACAGATGGCGGACAAGGCGGTATATCCGGTAGCAGAACAGGCTGAGAGCCAGGGCGGTTAGAAACCAGAAAATGGCATATCCTGGGATACCCAGGTATGTCATGCTAACCGGTGCCAAGGCTCTCTATCTCCGTGTCGTGGTCAACCATGGCTAATCCTTCCGCTGTTGCTGAAGGTTCCTTTCCGTCCAGGCTTTCCTGTCCCTGATATCGCGGTCGAAGAGCAGGCGGTTGAAAAATAGCTCGGCCGCCGACACCGATTGGCTGAGCCGGGTTCTCGGTGTTATCAGCCTGGTCAGTAGCCCCAGCAGTGCTAGCGCCGCAAAGCCCAGCGTAACCGGTAGCCTGTCCTCTATGCCCAGCGGCTGGCTGAGAAACCAGCTGAATATAGGCATGGAGATCAGGGTGATGAACACGCCCAGGGCGACCTGTTTTATCGGCGCCAGGGTGTAGGTCATGACGAATGTTATCAGCCCCAGCCAGGGGGACATCATAGTGATGACGCCCAGGGTGGTGAAAATGCCGCGTCCGCCTTTGAAGCCGAGGAATACAGACCAGTTGTGCCCGACTATGGCAAAAACCCCCACCGTTATCTGCTCGGCGGCGTTGAGATCCAATAGCTGGGCTATCCATACGGCTAGTGCTCCTTTACCGATGTCGAGGATGGTTACGAAGATAGCCAGCCGCTTGGAGGCAACCCGCATCACATTGGAGGCGCCGATCTTGCCGGTACCATGCTGCCGGATGTCTATACCGTGGAACCATTTCACCAGAAGGTAGCCGGTGGGCACCGAGCCGAGAAGATAACCGCTAACTATCAATAGCCCGAACTCAAGGGACATAGCTCCTCCTGCTGTTATAGGTTGGCTGACACCAACCCTCGTTGCCTGGCTAGGTCCGTCAGCCGCTCCAGCGATTCGAGAGGCACACCGGCGTTGCCCATCATCGTCTCGGCGCTGTCATCTATACCGTGGTAATCACTGCCGCCGGTGGCAATAAGGTCATACTTTTTAGCCAGCCTGGCCAGGTTATCTCTTTTAGCCTTGTCGTAATCATTGTAGTAGACCTCAATGCCCACCAGTCCGGCCTTCTTCAGGGCGGCAATCATCGCTTCCGGCTCGTTTACGGTTAGCGGGTGTGCCAGCACCGGCAGGCCGCCGGCTTGCGCTATCAGGGCTACCGCTTCCGCCGGGGTTATCTTGTTCCGCTCGACGTAAGCCGGTCCCCCCTGACCGATGTATTTATCGAAAGCCTCCTTGAATGAGGTTATGTAGTTCTTCTCCAGCATAGCCCGGGCGATATGGGGGCGGCCGACAGAGCCGTCGCCGGCAAGTTCCAGGACTCGCTGCCAGTCTATATCGATGCCCAGTTCTTTGAGTTTGCCAATCATCCCTTTAGCCCGCTCCAGCCTGGAGTTGCGCAGGCCGCCGAGGGCAGCCCTGAGGTCAGGGTCGGCGCAGTCTATAAAGTAGCCGAGCATATGAACTTCGTTACCGGGGGCGAGAGTGCTGACCTCGACGCCGGGTATGACTGTAAGTTGCGGAAAGGCTTTAGCCGCCGCCAGCGCTGGAGCGATGCCGTCTGTGTTGTCGTGGTCGCAGATGGCGATGGCACTTAAACCCAGACCGGCGGCTTTACGCACGATTTCCTCGGGGCTGAACCTGCCGTCAGAGACGGTGGTGTGTAAATGGAGGTCTATACCGGCAGCCACTAGCTTACCTCCCGGCAGATTCTTTCTATGCCTGTTGCCATCCCCGTTGCCTTGTCCACATCAACCAGTATGGCATTGAACGTAACACTACCTTTGCCCACGGTTAAGCGGTTGGGTATCATAGTCATAAAGCGCTCGAGAACGGAATCTATGTCATCGCCGATAATAGAGTTGTCCGGCCCGGTCATGCCGATATCGGTAACATAGGCAGTGCCCTTGGGCAGTAACTGGCTGTCGATAGTGCCGACATGGGTGTGGGTGCCGAGCACGGCACTGACCCGCCCGTCCAGATATCTTCCCAGCGCCACCTTTTCCGATGTCGCTTCGGCGTGAAAATCGATGATAATAATCTTAAGCTCCTTGGTGAGTTTGTCGAGAAGTTCATCCATTGCCCGGAAGGGGCAGTCGAAGTTGCCGATAAACGTTCTGCCTATAAGATTAACCACCACGATATTTTTAAGCATAAGATAGCCCCGTCCGGGCACGCCCGGGGGGTAGTTCAGCGGGCGCAGAACGGGCATTTTGCTGTCCAGGCAGGGAATAATATCCTTCTGTGCCCATATATGATTGCCGGAGGTTATAACATCGACACCGGCTTCGAGCAACTCCTCGGCTGTGTCCGGGGTCAGCCCGATGCCACCGGCGACGTTTTCCCCGTTGGCGATGACAAAGTCTATGCTACGCTGTTTTTTCAAGCCCGGCAAAAGCTCTTTTACCGCCTGCCTGCCGGGCTTGCCGATTATGTCTCCGATTGCCAGTACTAACATCTATTGCTTAACAAGGGGCTAGCTATCGAAAGGTCTTACTCTTGCCCCTTGTTGCCACCTCCTACTTAGCATAATCTATGGCTCTGGTCTCCCGGAGCACGATAACCCTTATTTGTCCCGGATACTCCAGGCTTTCCTCTATCTTCTTGACGATGTCTCGCGCCATCCTCATTGCCGCCAGGTCGTCGATCTCCTCCGGCTTGACCAGAATGCGGATTTCGCGGCCGGCTTGAATGGCGTAGGACTTGTCCACTCCCTTGAAGCCGTCGGCGATTTCTTCCAGCGCCCTCAGCCGCTTGAGGTAGCTCTCCAACGACTCACGCCTGGCGCCCGGCCTGGCGCTGCTGATGGCGTCAGCCGCCGAGACGATAAAGCCCCAGATGCTGGTTTCGCCGGCTTCCAGGTGGTGTTCGGCGACCCCCTTGACCACCTCAACGGACTTGTCCCACTGCTTGACCAGGTCGGCGCCGATGGCGGCATGGGTTCCCTCTACCTCACGGTCTACCGCCTTACCGATATCGTGAAGAAGCCCTGCTTTCTTAGCCAGGGCGACATTGGCTCCCAGCTCCGAGGCAATCATTCCGGCGAGGTAGGAGACCTCGATACTGTGTGCCAGAACATTCTGTCCGTAGCTGGTGCGGTACTTGAGGCGCCCCAGCAATTTCATCAGCTCCGGGTGAAGCCTGGGTATACCGACCTGTAAGGCGGCTTGCTCCCCGGTGTTGTAGATGGTGGCTTCTACTTCCTCCTTGGCTTTGGTGACCTCCTCTTCAATGCGGGCCGGGTGGATGCGGCCGTCGAGGATGAGCTTGCTCAGCGCCTGGCGGGCTATCTCCCGCCGCATCGGGTCAAAGCTGGATATAGTTACTGCTTCCGGTGTATCGTCAATAATCAGGTCGACGCCGGTGGCTTGCTCCAGCGCTCTGATGTTGCGTCCCTCGCGCCCGATAAGCCGTCCCTTCATCTCATCGCTGGGCAAGGGAACGACATTGGTGGTCGTTTCCGAGACGACCTCGGAGGCGCTGCGCTGGATGACATGGGAAAGTATACCCCGAGCTTTTTCGCCAGCCTCGGCCGTTATCTTCGTCTCCCAATCGCGGAGGCGCCGCCCGGCTTCTTCCTGTATCTCCATCTCCATATTCTCGAATAGCCCTTTCTTGGCTTCTTCGCTGGACATACCGGCAATCAGCTCCAGTTTTTTTAGCTGCTCCTCTTTAGCCTCCGTCAGGTTGGTCCGGATTGACTCCAGCTCCTTTTCTTTATTGGTGAGGTTGCGCTCCCGTTGCCCCACATCTTCCAGCTTGTGCTCCAGGGTGGCTTCCTTCTGGGTCAGGCGGTTTTCCTGACGCTGCAGTTCGGCACGCCGCTCTTTGTGCTCGGCGTCGGTGGTTGCCTTTAGCTTGCCGGCTTCATTTTTCGTCTCGTTGAGAACGTCTTTGGCTTCGACCCTGGCTTCAGCCACTATCTTAGCCGCTTTTCTCTGGGCGATACGAATCTGGCGGTTAGCCATCATCCCCCGTGATAAAAAGGCTGCCATACCACCGAAGATAACCCCGATGATGAAACTGAAAAGTATAGCTAATATCTCTGGTAATCCAAGACCTTCCATATCTCCCCCCTTCTTTTAGTTTATTTTTCTCAGGGGTGCTCCCGGTAACTAATACTACTTACTTTGTTGATTTAGTGTCAAGGCAAAAGCTACCTAGGCAACCCCTCTTTCCTGCCATAGCTGTTCGATGGTTTTTATTATTATTCCGTAGCCGAAACCACGGCGCTTCAGGTGATCCCCCAGCCGGCAGCGAAAGCTCTGGTAGTCGCATTGTGTTAAGCCGCGGGCTTTAATTGTCGCTACGCTATATGCGTTCTCGATGTCATCGATGGTACTCACTACCTGCTCTATAATCTCGTCGGGCACCCTTTTTTGCTTCAGCTCCAGCCTGGTCAGCCACTGGCTGCGCGGGCTGAAAGATTGGCGGTTGTCCCTCCAGAACCTGGCGAAATTGCCGTCATTTATCAGGTTTTGCTCTTTCAGCCGGGATAATGCCTCTTTGATACTGTTGTTATCGAAACCGCGCTGGTACAGGCGTTGCCTGATCTCGTACTCACTGCGGGGCCGGTAGCCGAGGGATTTCAAAGCGGCGTCGTAACAGCTTTGCTGGCAGTTGGTTTTAACAAGCGCTTCTATCCGGCTGGCGGATAGCTCCTGCCCTACCTTGAGCCCTTCTTTTAGCGCCACCTCGGGCTCGAGGTTAAGGGCCAGCTTGCCGTCAAGCGATACGTTGGCCTTTTTATTACGCCCCTTACCCAGGCGCAGGGAGGTAATTATGGCCACCGGTTTTTTTCTCCCTTCAAATAAATAGAGCTGAGGTAGTTACCCCAGCTCGACAACGCCTAGTTGTTTTATATCTATTGACCCATCTGTTTACGATGCGTCAATCGCTATTAGAAACACCATAGGTGGTGACAGTTGAGGCCCTGACCTGTTGTTCAATCTCCTGAGCAAGCTCAGGATTTTCCTTCAGGTACTTCTTGGAACTCTCTCTACCTTGCCCCAGGCGAATGTCACCA
>DAOUSH010000132.1 GCA_030627335.1 Dehalococcoidia bacterium
ATCCAGCGAGAGCTGGACAGGAGAAAACCAGGAGCCAGCCCGCTGACTACGACAAGGAAGGAAGAAGACCGGGTGGAGGTTCTTTCAGGTATCTTAGATAGCCACACCACCGGAGCCCCCATCTGCCTGGCGGTATGGAATAAGGATATTGACTCCAGCGAGTATGAAAAGGCGAAGTTTTTGCCCCGGCCGGGGCAGGCTGACTACACCGCCTGTATGAAATACGGAGGCTTCAACGACTACCGTGGCGGCGGCAGGTTCTCCGGTAGAATCACCGCCGGTTTCGTCATGGCTGGTGCTGTTGCCCGCAAACTGCTGGTTGTCATCGGGGCTGAGGTCCTGGCTCATACCGTTGAGATAGGCGGCATAACCGCCCAGCCCGGAGAAACCGGTGAAATTAGAAAGACAGTTGATAAAAACGCAGTTCACTGCGCCGACCCCGAGGCGGCACAGAAAATGATAGCGGCTATTGAAGAAGCAAGGAAAGATGGTGATAGCCTGGGTGGGGTTATAGAGGGCATCGCCCTCGGCCTGCCGGTCGGGCTGGGTGAGCCGGTCTTCGATGCCATTGACGCCGAGCTGGCGAAGTCGCTTTTTGCCATCCCGGCGGTCAAGGGGGTGGAGTTCGGCGCCGGTTTTCAAGCCGCCGGAAAGAAGGGCTCGGAGAACAACGACCCGTTCGCCATAAAGGATGGCAGGATAATAACCACCGGCAACAACGCCGGCGGTGTGCTCGGCGGCATAAGCAGCGGCATGCCGCTGGTTGTCAGGGTAGCCATCAAGCCGACGGCATCCATAGCCAGAGAGCAATCGACGGTGGACATCGGCAAAATGACCGAGGCTCGCTTAGCGATCAAAGGAAGGCACGACGCCTGCATCGTGCCCAGAGCCGTGGTCGTGGTAGAATCAATGATGGCGGTAACCCTGTGCGACCTGGCTATGAGGGCAGGGCTGATACCGAGGGTAATCAAATGAAACTTGAAGAGCTGAGAAAAAAGATAGACGATGCCGATACCAGCATCGTAAATCTCATCGCCGAGAGGATAGGGCTTGCCGAGCAGATAGGCAGGGTAAAAAGGGAGCAGGGGCAGCAGATAGAAGACGTTCAGAGGGAAGAGAGGATTCTGATACACATCAGAGGACTGGCCAAAGATAAAGGTATCAAACAGGCGGATATAGAGAA
This sequence comes from Dehalococcoidia bacterium, assembly GCA_030627335.1. Taxonomy (GTDB): domain Bacteria; phylum Chloroflexota; class Dehalococcoidia; order Dehalococcoidales; family W693; genus W693. The sequence goes on from DAOUSH010000132.1 coordinate 1,184, forward strand.
TATCTACCACCAAATATTCACCTCCGCCAAGAGTATTCAGGGGGGTATCGTTGCCTTTCAGGGGGAGCTGGGGGCCTATAGCGAGGAGGCGGCAGTCAACTTCTTCGGCGCCGGGGTTCAGGTCAAGCCCTATGAGAGGCTGGAAGATGTCTTCCGGGCGGTAGAGCAGGACGAGGTGCAGTTCGGCATCGCCCCCATCGAGAACTCGCTTGAGGGTAGTATCAGCAAGACCTATGATTTGCTTCTGGATTCAAGTCTTAAGGTCTGCGGGGAGATAGAGCTTAAGGTCTCCCACTGCCTGATAGTCAACCCCGGGGTGACGCTGGATGCCATTAAGAAAATCTACTCCCACCCCCAGGCACTGGGGCAGTGCCAGGCTTTCATCAAGCACCTGGACTGCGAGCTGATACCGACCTACGACACCGCTGGCAGTGTCAAGATGATAAAGGAGAAGGGGATGCCCGATGGCGCCGCTATCGCCGGTATTAGAGCCGCCGAGATATATAAGATGAAGATTATTGCCCACGGTATTG
>DAOUSH010000082.1 GCA_030627335.1 Dehalococcoidia bacterium
ACCAGCAGCAGTCGAACCAGAAGAAATACCGTCGCCACCGGTAGCTGAAGAGGCAATACCGGTAAAAGAGGAAGCAGAAGCGAAAGCAAAGCCAGAAGCCAAGCCGGCAAAACCGAGGGCAAAAAAGAAGGCAGAGCCGGCAGTAGTTAAAGAATCAAAGGCAAAAACTAAAACCGCCAAAGAAAATGGAAGAGGAACATAAATAGCCGGATAAAATAAAGGTGGATTGGTAAATATGGCTATAATAAGGCTCGATATTGTTACCGCCGAGCAGTCCGTGTACTCTGAGGATGTGGATATGGTTATCGCCCCCGGTATTCAGGGGCAATTGGGTATTTTGCCACAACACACCACATTGATGACCATGCTTGCGCCCGGTGAGCTGATAGTAAAAAAGGGTGGCGAAGAGTTCTATATTGCTGTTTCCGGCGGCTTTCTTGAGGTACGTCCGGACAGGGTTATTGTGCTGGCAGATTCGGCGGAGAGGGCTGAGGAGATTGACGTGGCACGGGCTGAAGAAGCCAAGAGGCGTGCCCAAAAGAGGCTGGAGGAAAAGTACGTCCCGGGTGTCGATGCCGCTCAAGCCGAAGCCGCTTTACGTCGCTCTCTTATCCGGCTAAAGATAGCTGAGAGACGAAAAAAGAGAAGACCATATGTCTAGGCTCTTACTGTATAAAGCCAGCTAGATCGTTAGCTAACTCATTAGATAGACAGCAGACTATAGTCCTATGTCTTAATTTGTCACGGGAGATAATTATGTTTGTCGGTTTGAGACTTACTGAAAGTAAGTAGATACTCGGGAGAATAAATACTATATTGAGAAAGCCTTAGGCTGTTTTAGATAATATCAAGAGTAGCTCTGGTACCGGCTTTTGCCGCCTTCACCCTGATGAGTGTTCGTATCGCCTGAGCTATCCGGCCCTGCTTGCCGATAATTCTGCCCTTGTCCTCATCGGCGACCTGCAACTTAAAGGTTACCCCTTCTTCTCCTTCTTCCTCGGTAACTACCACGTCGTCCGGCGAGTTGACAAGTGATTTGGCGATGTATTCGATTAGGTCTTTCATGTTTTCTCCTTTGTTGCCTTAAACTTATCCATAACACCTGCCTTTGATAGCAGTCTGGCGACGGTAGCTGTGGGCTGAGCTCCTTGCTTCAGCCAGTAAAGTGCTTCTTCTTCGTTAATGACTATACTTTCCGGGTCGGTAAGGGGATTAAAGTGACCGATAATACTGATAAACGCACCATCACGGGGGTTTCTGGAATCGGTTACCACCAACCGATAGTTTGGTCTTTTGGGGGCACCTACTCGCCTGAGTCTGATTTTTACCATATCTTTATTTCTTCTGATATATTATGCACTATAACCATTAATGCTGTCAATACCAGCAGAAAACATATGCCGTAAGTACTGTATTTGTCAGCAAGACGATATAGTCGCTATAATTGTAACCGTGAAAGTCAATAGACTGCACGGTTGGCAGATAGGTACCGGCGAAGCGCTAGAAATACAGCGAAGGCTTTCGGCACAGGTTTTGAGGAGCGGCGAGGTTGTAGCGCCTTGTCTTATAGCCGGAGTGGATGTTGCCGCTGGCGGCAATCTAAACATACAATAAAAACTCGGGATTTTAGTATAAATAGAAGCAGATATATAGGTAATTAAAAACAGCAGTGACAGGATAGAATTATGCAGGAGCTAAAGGGCAGATTAAGCGATATAAAAAAGAGAATATCCATAGCAATGGTGCATCTTTGACATAACTAACAAGGAGAAGGAGATAGCCGGGCTGGAGAAACAATCAGCACAGCCAGATTTCTGGATGAATCAGGCCGAAGCGCAGGTGGCAATGCGGCGTCTGGCTGAGTTGAAAAAGATGGTGGACAGGTGGCGGGATCTGGAGAATAGGGTGGATGACATTACCGAGTTAGTTTCGTTGGAGTCGGCGGCGGATGAGGCTTCGCTGGGCGACGAGATTCAGTCTGAGGTTGAAGAAGTAAGCTCCCGCCTTGAAGAGATGGAGTTTCAAATATCTCTCAGTGGCAGGTATGATAACCATAATGCCATACTCGCCATTCACGCCGGCGCCGGGGGTGTCGAGTCTCAGGACTGGGCGGAGATGTTGCTCCGGATGTACCTTCGCTGGGCTGAGCGCTACCATTACAAAGCTGAGGTGCTGGACACCTCTCCGGGAGAGGAAGCAGGCATAAAAAGTGCTATTGTCGAGGTCAACGGTGATTACAGCTTCGGCTATCTGAAGTCGGAGCACGGCGTCCACCGGCTGATTAGACTTTCCCCCTTCGATGCCGACCATGCACGGCATACATCGTTTGCCCTTGTGGAGGTAATGCCGGAAGCGGAACAGGATGTTGATATCAAACTGTCCTCCGAAGACCTGAGGATTGAAACCTTCAGGTCGAGCGGGCCCGGCGGTCAGCATATGCAGAAGACAAGCAGTGCCGTGCGGATTGTTCACCTGCCGACGGGACTTTCGGTCTCCTGCCAGAACGAACGCTCCCAGTACCAGAATAAGGAAAACGCCATGAGGATTCTGCAGGCGCGCTTATTAAAGTTGGAGCTAGCCAAAAGGGAGGAGGAGAGAGCCAAGCTCAAGGGACAGCGTATCGTCGCCGGCTGGGGCAACCAGATTAGGAGCTATATTCTCCACCCCTACAAGATGGTGAAAGACCACCGGACCGATTATCAGAGCGGTGATACCGAGGCAGTATTGGACGGAAAACTGGAAGACTTTATCACCGCTTATCTCAGGGCCGGGCTGGGCAGGGAAGATGATTAAGAAGACGCTTTTACTGGTTGTCGCCCTGGGCTTGCTGATGACGGCGTTAAGCCCGGTTAACGCCCAGACCGAGATAGAAGTCCCGGAGGCATCGGCGCGGGCGGTATTTCCCTATTCAATTGATTTCAACATGTTCATTGAGGGCGTGGTTGATATCACCGACGTCCGCCTCCACTATCTCGTTGACCGTGAAAGCTTTGCCAAAGTAACCAGCGAGGTCAAGATTGACATTGTGCCTGACACCTCGGTCGCCGCTAGCTGGACCTGGGATATGATAAAGACGGGCGGTATGCCCTCCGGGACCGTGATCGATTACTGGTGGACTATAACCGATGCCGACGGTAACAGCTATATAACGGCCAGACAGCAGGTGAACTTCGACGACAGCCGCTACTCGTGGCAAAGCCTGACTGAAGGCAATATAAGCCTGTACTGGTACTACGGCGGTGATTCCTTTGCCATGGAGCTGATGGCGGCGGCGCAGGAGGCGATGGCCAAGCTGGCTGAGGATACCGGCGCCAGCCTGGAAAAGCCGGTCAGGGTATATGTATACGCCAGCTCCTATGATTTGCAGGGGGCGATGATATTCCCCCAGGAGTGGGTCGGAGGGGTGGCGTATACCAGGGATGGTGCTATA
>DAOUSH010000049.1 GCA_030627335.1 Dehalococcoidia bacterium
AATACTGAAAAAGCTCATCGGGGGATTGGCAAAATACCCCCTTTGCGCTATTATCTGGATAGATTCATCACTAACCCCAAAAAGTCCAATATGTACTGGACCCTTACATAGCTGTTGACATCTATATTTTGTTTGTGCTAGACTCAGGGGCTGTTGCTAGCCACTTCAGCTATGGTTATTGATTGGGCTTAAGTTCCAGTCAGTACATTTGGCTTGTGAAGGATGAGCCTTAGCTCATCCTTTGAAATTGTCTGGAAAAGGGGGGGGTGTTTTGCCCACTGTTAATCAACTGGTGCGTAAAGGGCGTAAGAAGATCGCCAAGAAGACCAAGACGCCGGCGCTCAGATTTACCTATAACGCCCTGAAAAATAAGATGGTACGCGGGGCTGGCTCGCCACAGAAGCGGGGGGTCTGCGTACAGGTCAAGACAACTACACCCAAGAAACCTAATTCGGCACTGCGCAAGATAGCCAGGGTGCGGTTGTCCAACGGTATGGAGGTAACAGCTTATATCCCCGGAGAAGGACATGAGCTTCAGGAGCACTCGGTAGTGCTGATTCGTGGTGGGCGGGTGCCGGATTTACCTGGCGTCCGCTATCATATAGTAAGGGGAAAGCTGGATACCAGCGGAGTCGCCAATCGCCGTCAAGGCCGCAGTAAATACGGTAGCAAGCGGGTTAAAAAGACGACTGGGACTAAAGAGGCTTAGGGGGAGATATGCCAAGGCGAGCAGCAGTTAAAAAAAGAGAGGTCATACCCGACGCCAAATATAATAATATAACCATATCCAAGCTGGTTAACAAAGTAATGCTTGATGGTAAGAAGACTACCGCCGAGCAGATTGTCTACCAGTCTCTGGAAATTATAGAAAAGAGCGAGGGTAAAGAGCCGATTGGTGTTTTAGAGGCGGCGGTTCGCAATGCCACTCCATTGCTTGAAGTAAAACCGCGTCGCGTTGGCGGCGCTACGTATCAGGTGCCGGTGGAGGTCAGACCAGGCCGTAATATAGCCCTTGCTATACGGTGGTTGCTTAAAGCAGCCCGAGCTAGAACCGGTAAGTCTATGGCGGAAAAACTGGCATCGGAGCTTATCGATGCCTCAAAGGGGCAGGGAGCGGCGGCTAAAAAGCGTGAGGATACTCACAAGATGGCCGAGGCTAACCGGGCTTTCGCCCACTACAAATGGTAAGGGGTTATATACTATAAATACCGAAATAATAGAAAAAAAGCCGACGGCGGCGGGGTTAAAACAAGAGGCTAAGGTTATGCCCAGGAGTTTCCCACTAGAGCATATACGCAATATTGGTATTATTGCCCATATTGATGCCGGCAAGACCACTATTACCGAAAAGGTACTTTATCATACCGGTCGTACCTATAAAATCGGCCAGGTGGACGATGGTACCACGGTAATGGACTGGATGGAGCAGGAAAGGCAACGGGGGATTACCATTACCTCTGCGGCTACCACCTGCCATTGGGATGACCACCGCATCAATATCATAGATACCCCGGGCCATGTCGATTTTACCGCCGAGGTTGAGCGCAGCCTCAGGGTACTGGACGGCGGAGTGGTTGTTTTTGACGCCGTAGCCGGTGTCGAAGCCCAATCCGAGACGGTTTGGCGGCAAGCCGACAGATACAGCGTGCCCCGCATTTGCTTTATCAACAAGATGGACCGGATAGGCGCCAACTTCGAGCGCTGCCTGGCTATGATTGAGGAACGTCTACACGCCAAAGCGCTGGCGGTACAACTGCCGCTGGGCAAAGAGGACACCTTTGAGGGTGTTATCGACCTTATTGAGGGAAAAGCGTGGCACCTTGATGGCAAGACTGACTCGAAGCCGGTGGAGGTAGCCATCCCCGAATCATATAATTTAAAATACGAAGAATACCGCCGGACGCTGATCGAAAGGCTGTCCGAAGAAGACGACGATATCATGAACGCCTACCTGGAAAACAGGAGCATTCCTGTATCCGATATAAAGGCCGCCCTGAGACGGATAACACTGGCTAACAAAGGTATCCCCGTCCTCTGCGGCACTGCACTGAAAAACAAGGGCGTCGAGCTGTTGCTCAATGCTGTTATAGATTACCTGCCGTCTCCGGCGGATATGCCGCCGGTAAAGGCTATCGACTCCAGAAAAGGAACAGAAACAATCCGTCCCGCAAGCGATGAAGCTCCATTTACCGCCCTGGCTTTCAAGGTGGTTGCCGACCCCTTTGTCGGCCGCCTGGTCTATCTCAGGGTGTATTCGGGCAGAGTCATGGCTGGTGCCCAGATATTCAACTCGACCCGGGACAGGAAAGAACGCATCGGGCGGCTGCAGTTGATGCACGCCAACCGTTATGAAGATGTAGAAATGGCTGATACCGGGTCTATCATAGCCACGCTCAGCCTTAAAAATACCTTCACCGGCGACACCCTGTGCGATGCCAGCCATCCGGTGATGCTGGAATCTATCCGCTTCCCGGAACCGGTACTCTCCGTTGCTATAGAGCCCAAGACCAGGGATGACCGTGACCGGCTGGGGGAAGCCATGCAAAGGATGGTCGAGGAAGACCCAACCTTTAAAGTACACTTCAACGAGGAGACGGGGCAGACAGTTATCTCCGGTATGGGCGAGCTCCATCTGGAGGTTATCGTCAACCGACTGCTCAGCGAGTATAAAGCGGCAGCCAGGGTGGGCAAACCGAGGGTCGCCTATAAAGAGACCGTAACCTGTCCGGCTGAAGCCGAGGGTAAGTTCATCCGCCAGAGCGGAGGACGCGGCCAGTATGGCCATGTCCGTATCAAGATTGAGCCTCTGGAGTGTGGTGGTGGGTTTCAGTTTGTCGACAAGATTAAGGGCGGTGTGCTGTCCAAACCGTTTATCTTAGCCGCCGGAGCCGGCATCAAGGAGGCAGTGGAGACCGGAGGTGTCGCCGGCTACCCGGTAGTAGATGTCAAAGTAACGCTATACGATGGCAGTTATCACGACGTTGACTCTTCGGAACTGGCTTTTAAGATGGCTGGTTCGATGGCGTTCAAGAACGGGATTAAAAAAGCTAAACCCGTAATCCTTGAGCCGATTATGAGGTTAGGGGTAGTTACCCCGGGGCAATTCCTCGGTGATATAATAGGCGACCTAAGTTCGAGAAGGGGTCATATCGAGGCTATCGAGACCTGCGGTGATACCATGACTATTCGATGTTTGGTGCCATTGTCCAGGACATTCGGCTATGCCACCAGCCTCAGGTCGTTAACCCAGGGGCGGGCGACATACTCAATGGAGTTCTTCCGCTACCAGGAAGTATCAGCCGAGATGATAGACTCTAAAGAAGAAGGGGCTGCCCAAAAGGGATAATTATCCAAGATTAAGGTGAGTTCTATATGCCAAAGCAGAAAATTCGCATAAAGCTAAAGGGTTTCGACCACAAGATACTCGACCAGGCGGCTCATCAGATTGTCGAGGCGCTGGAGAGGACAGGAGCCATTACCACCGGCCCGGTGCCACTGCCGACTCACATCAAAAAGTTCAGTGTCATCCGCTCACCTTTTATCGACAAGGACTCGCAGGAGCAATTTGAAATCAGGACGCATAAGCGTTTTATCGATATTGTAGATACAACCTCGAAAACAATAGATGCTCTGACTAACCTCAACATACCAGCCGGGGTTGGCATAGATATAAAGACTATAGGTGTATAGGTTATACCGATTATGATACAGGAAATTATGGGGCGTAAGTTGGGCATGACCCAGATATTCAGGGAAAACGGTAAAGCCGATGCGGTAACCGTCGTCGAGGCCGGCCCATGCGTCGTGATACAGATCAAGACAGAAGCCAGGGAGGGCTATAACGCCGCCCAGCTTGGTTTTGGCAAAGCGAAAAAGCTCAAGTCTCCCCAGCGTGGACACTTAAAAGAACTGGGAGAATTCAAATATCTAAGAGAATTCAGACTGGATGATACCGAGGGTATCAATGTGGGAGATTGTGTTGATGTCAGCCTGTTTCAGGCTGGCGACCTGGTTAATGTTACCGGCGTATCCAAGGGCAAGGGCTTTGCTGGAACCGTCAAGCGCTATGGCTTTGCCGGTGGGCCGAAAACACACGGCCAGTCAGACAGGCACCGGGCTCCGGGTTCTATCGGGGCTGGCACCTCACCCGGCAGGGTGTTTAAAGGGACACGTATGTCAGGGCACATGGGGGATGAACGGGTCACAGTGAGCAAACTAGAGGTAATCAAGACCGACCCCGAACACAACCTTCTACTGGTCAAAGGAGCCGTACCAGGCGGCAAAAACGGGCTATTACTTATCGGAAAAGCAGGGAAATAACAGATGCAGGTTCCAGTTTATAATATGAGCGGTGAAGTGGTGAAGAATATCGATATTGCCGATAGCGTCTTCGCCGTGCCCGCCAATGAGGCGGTAGTCTATCAGGCGCTGGTAAGACAACTGGCGAACGCACGCCAGGGGACGGCCAGCACCAAGACCCGCGGCGAAGTCGCCGGCAGCAAGCAGAAGATGTACCGCCAGAAACACACCGGGCGTGCCCGGGCTGGCAGTATAAGGTCGCCACTACGCCGTGGCGGCGGCGTCACCTTCGGGCCCAAACCGAGGAGCTACCGCCAGGCAATGCCCAAAGGAATGCGGCGGCTGGCTATCAGGTGCGTACTTTCAGCCAAAGCCGGTGACAAGGAGTTGATAGTGCTGGATGATCTAAAGTTCGACGAACCCAAAACCAAAGAGATGGCAAAGGTTCTATCAGCACTGGCGGTGGAAGGCTCCACCCTGATTGCTATCAGCAATCCGGAGGCGAACCTGATAAAATCAGCCCGCAATCTGCCCCGGGTCAAGACAATCCCCGCCCGGCTACTCAACGTGGTTGATATTACATCGCACAAGAGGCTGCTGATGACCGAGGCGGCGGTGCGCCAGGTAGAACAGCTATGGGGAAAGGAATTACCCCAGGAGGCAAGCAATGCATCTCTATGAAGTCCTG
>DAOUSH010000091.1 GCA_030627335.1 Dehalococcoidia bacterium
CGCCGAGGCGATATCCTTGTTCGGGGTGAAGTGGTCTGGCACAAGGACTATCTTCTTCGGGTCGAATACCTTGCCCACCCCCAGCCGCTCAAACTCCCTTATGGCAATGGGGGCGGTGATATCGTTAGCCAGCACCATATCAACCCGTACATTTATAAACTGTCCCGGGCTCACCTTCTTATTGCCGCTATGAGCGGCAAGTATTTTCTCTGCTATAGTCAATATCGTCCCCTTATATTTGATATTTTCGGTGTCAACCGTAGTCTCGGCTACACAATACGGCGGGGTAGCAGTAAAACCGCCATCACCAGCAGGGTGGTAACGGAAGCGATAATATACATACCGGAGCCAGCCGCCATACCGATACCGGCTGCCACCCATACAGTCGCTGCCGTGGTCATGCCTTTTACTCCGCCCTCGCTCCGTCTTATGATAGCACCGGCGCCGAGAAAGCCAATACCGGTGACTATCCCAGCGGCTACCCTTGCCTGATCAGTAACACCAAAGCCATTTATAGATACCACGGTAAACAGAGCGGCACCGGCACAGATAAGTATGATGTCCCTCAATCCGGCTGGTTTTTCCGCCTTGCCACGCTGGAAACCGATTATACCGCCAAGCACTATCGCCAGCAGGATTCGCAGAACCATCTCCAGTTCAACTGGCACTCTGAACCCTCCTTTAAGTAGCTATGCGGCCGCTTTTCTGGAAGCCAGCAATCGGTTAAGCGCATTGATATAAGCCTTGGCGCTGGCGACGATAATATCGGTATCAGCACCACGACCGGTATAGGTTATTCCCTGGCTTTCTATCCTTATCAGCACCTCACCGATGGCGTCAATGCCCTCGGTTACAGATTTAACCGCAAACTCGGTCAATGTGTTCGGCACGTTTACCAGACGGTTGATAGCCTTACATACCGCATCCACAGGACCAGTCCCCAGTGCCGCATCGGCTAAAATCTGCCCATCGGGCCCGGTGAGCTTGACGGCAGCAGTAGGTATGCCTCTGTCGCCACAGGTCACCTGGATACGCTCCAGGCGATAAACCTCAGCAACAGTGCGCATCTCCTCGGCGACGAGGGATTCTATATCCCGGTCGGTAACATTCTTTTTCTTGTCCGCCAGCTCCTTAAACGCCTGGAAGGTGCGGTCTAAGTCCTCTTCTCCAAGGCTATAGCCCAGTTCAGCCAGCCGTTCTCGGAAGGCATTCCGTCCGCTTAGCTTACCCAGCACCAGGCTTGATGCCGGTATACCCACCTTTTTAGGGTCTATTATTTCATATGTTATCGGCATCTTTATGACGCCATCCTGATGAATCCCGGATTGATGCCGGAACGCATTGGCACCGACGATCGCCTTGTTGGGCTGCACCGGAAAGCCGGTAAGTTCGCTCACCAGCCGACTGGTCTTGTATATCTGCTGGCTGTTGACGCCGGTCGTCAGGTTGAATATATCGCTGCGTGTACTGATAGCCATTACGATTTCTTCCAGCGAGGCGTTGCCCGCCCTTTCACCGATACCGTTTACGGTGCACTCCACCTGCCGTGCGCCGTGTTTCACCGCCTCCAGGCTGTTGGCAACCGCCAGCCCCAGGTCATTGTGGCAGTGAACGCTGACCACCGCTTTATCTATATTCTTTACGTTACTGAATATGCCCTCTATAAGCCTACCGAATTCGTCCGGTATGGCATAGCCGACGGTATCCGGGATGTTTACCGTGGTCGCCCCGGCATTTATTACCGCCTCCAGCACCTGATATATAAACTCAGGGTTAGCCCGGCTGGCATCCATGGGCGAGAACTCTACATCATTGGTATACTTCTTTGCCCGGGTTACCATATCGCGGGACATCTCCAGTATCTGCTCACGGCTCTTCTTCAGCTGATGTAGTATATGAATATCCGAGGCGGAGAGAAAGACGTGTATCCTCGGGTGCTTTGCTCCTTTAATTGCCTCCCAGGCGGCATCAATATCCTTCGGGTGGGCACGAGCCAGGGCACATACTATCGTATTCTTTATCTCCAGAGCAATACACTCGACTGCTTTGAAATCACCAGGCGAGCTTACCGGAAAGCCAGCTTCAATGACATCTACACCGAGCTTTTCCAGCTGCTTTGCTATTTCCAGTTTCTCCTGTATATTGAGCGATCCGCCGGCTGCCTGCTCACCGTCTCTTAACGTTGTATCAAATATAATTACTTTACTCACAATATCCTCCCTGAGTTAAATAATTCATCCGCTCGTTGTTACCCCTCCCCTGCAACGGAGAGGGGCTTATAAGGATGAGCTTATTCCTCCCAGAAAGGGACAATCTCTCACTATATTCAAATGGAGCACTGTTGTCTATAGTTGCCATATTTTTTACTTCTTATCTTTTAACCAGGGCATCATCTGGCGTAGTTCGGCGCCGACCTCCTCAATCAACTCCTCGGATTCTATTCGCTTCAGGGAGTTATATACCGGCCGGCCAGCCTGGTTTTCCAGTATCCATTCCTTGGCAAAGCTGCCATCCTGAATCTCAGTCAGTATATCCATCATTTCATCCCGCACCATATCATCGATTACCCTTGGTCCGCGGGTATAATCGCCGTATTCTGCGGTATCGCTTACCGAGTAACGCATATAGTTGAAGCCTCCCTTATAAAACAGGTCAACAATCAACTTAAGCTCATGCATACACTCAAAGTAGGCTATCTCCGGCTGGTAGCCGGCTTCAACCAGGGTATCAAATCCAGCCTTCACCAGCGATGTAACGCCGCCGCACAGCACCGCCTGTTCACCGAAGAGGTCGGTTTCGGTCTCTTCGGAAAAGGTTGTCTCCAGTACCCCGGCACGGCTACAGCCGATTCCCTTGGCATAAGCCAGAGCCAGTTCCCTAGCCTTTCCCGTGGCGTCTTGCTCCACTGCTATCAAAGCCGGTGGGCCGATGCCCTCGGTATAAAGCTGTCGTAACATGTGCCCCGGGCACTTGGGGGCAATCATAGTAACGTCGATATCAGTCGGCGGTATAA
>DAOUSH010000084.1 GCA_030627335.1 Dehalococcoidia bacterium
CATTGAAGCGATATACGGGCTGGGAGAAGGTCTGGTCTCGGGAGAGGTAACACCAGACCTTTACCTTATAGATAAAGAAGCCATGTCAATCATCTCCAAGAGGATGAGCCGTCAGGCTCACGAGCTTACCAGGAACCCCGATGGAACCGAAGACGATACGAATATGTGGCAGAATGTCCCGGCTTCCAGCCAGAGTCAACAAAAAATAACCGATGAAGTCATACTACAACTGGCAAAACTGGCCAAGCATATCGAAGACCACTACCAGTTCCCACAGGACATCGAATGGGCTAAGGAGGGAGACAAAATCTACATCCTGCAAACCCGTCCGGTAACCACCATGAAAGAAAATACCGAGGTCGAGCCTGAGATTCAAGCCCCGGTGCTTCTCAAAGGGGATGCCGCCAGCCCCGGTCTAGCCTCAGGCCCGGTCAAGATAATACACGAAGCCTCCCGGATAGACCAGGTAAAGGACGGCGATATTCTTGTCGCCGAGATGACCACCCCTGATTTTGTACCGGCAATGAAAAGGGCAGTCGCCATCGTCACCGACCGCGGCGGCAGAACCGCCCATGCCGCCATCGTCAGCCGTGAGCTGGGCATTCCTTGCATCGTCGGCGCCGATAAGGCGACAATTATACTACCCGATGGCCAATATATCACCGTCGACGGCTCACACGGTAAGGTATACAACGGCAAGGTAACCCGTAGAATAACAACAACCTTAATTACTAATATCCTCAAGGAAGCAATTAGAACCAAAACCAGAGTTTATGTCAATCTGGCGCAGCCAGAATTAGCAGACTCGGTAGCCTCCCACAATGTAGATGGCGTTGGTCTGCTCAGGGCTGAGTTTATAATCGCCCAGATTGGTGAGCACCCGAGCTATATGCTGAAACAGAACCGGGGCAATGAGTTTATCGATAAGCTCTATCAGGGCATTCATACCTTTGCCAAAGCCTTCAATCCGCGCCCGGTGGTCTACCGCACGACCGACTTTAAGACCAACGAGTACCGTGAGCTTACCGGCGGCCAGGAGTTCGAAGAGGTCGAGGAAAACCCCATGCTCGGCTACAGGGGGACTTCGCGTTACGTTACCGATATTGACGTTTTCAAGCTGGAGATAGAAGCCATAAAGAGGGTAAGAAAGGACTATCCCAATCTGTGGGTCATGCTTCCCTTCGTCCGCACCGTTAACGAGCTCAAACAGACCAAGGATATCCTGGAGGCGGAGGGGCTGAAACGCTCGGAAGACTTCAAGCTATGGATGATGGTCGAGGTGCCGTCCAACATCTTCCTTATAGATAAATTCCTTGAGGTCGGCATCGATGGCATATCCATCGGCAGTAATGACCTTACCCAGCTTATTCTTGGTATCGACCGCGACAGCGCCAAACTTGCCAGTACCTTTGACGAACGAAACGAAGCAGTATTAATGGCTCTGGAAAGAGCCATTACCGTATCAAAGAGTATGGGTGTTACTTCATCTATCTGCGGACAGGCTCCCTCGGTATACCCGGAGCTTACCGAAAAGTTGGTTGCCTGGGGTATCACCTCGGTCTCGGTAAGCCCGGATATGATTGGCACCACCCGCCAGATAATCTCCAGGGCAGAGGCAAAACTGGGGCTTAATGATAAACCGGCTTAATATCCGTCAGAATTTTGAAGAGAAAGAGGCGGGGCTCTCCCCTCATGCGATAAAAAGCACCCTGTCCCGGGGCAGACTCAGGGACGAAAGCCCCTGCCCCATACGCACCGTCTTTCAGCGAGACCGTGACCGTATCATACACAGCAAGGCTTTCCGCCGTCTCAAGCACAAGACGCAGGTATTTACCACACCTCTGGGCGACCACTATGCCACCCGTCTCACCCACACCCTGGAGGTTTCCCAGCTGGCACGCACTATCGCCCGTGCCCTCAACCTTAACGAAGACCTGACAGAGGCTATCAGCCTGGGGCATGACCTGGGGCATACCCCCTTCGGCCACATCGGCGAAGATGTCCTCAATGAACTATATAAAGGCGGCTTCAGGCACAACGAACAAAGCCTGCGTGTCGTCGACCTGCTGGAGAACAATGGCAGAGGATTAAACCTCACCTGGGAAGTGAGAGACGGTATCCTCAACCACTCCAAGCCCGAGGATAATATGTTCGGCAAGGACTGGGGAAAGGTGGGCACCCTCGAGGGCGAGGTGTGCAAGATTTCCGATATTATCGCCTATGTCAACCACGACATCGGTGACGCCATAAGAGCCGACATCCTCACCGATGGAGATTTGCCTTTATCGGCGGTCAGGGTTCTAGGTAACACCCACGGAGAACGCATCAATGCTATGGTTTGTGATATCATCGAGAGTTCCTGGGGTGTGACCGGATACGAAACCACTATCAACCCCTCGATAAAGATGAGCCCCCCGATCCTGGAGGCGACCAACACCCTCCGCCAGTTCCTCTTCGACCGGGTATATAATGTGCAGTCAGCCAAACGGGAAGCCGATAAAGCCCGCGAGGTGGTGCGCAAGCTCTACAAGTTCTTTACCAAAAACCCGGACAAGCTGCCGTCTGAGTATAGCGTTTTCGGCGACAAGGTCGAAAGAAGGGCAGTCGATTACATCGCCGGCATGACCGACCAGTATGCCGTAAGACTGGCAGAAGAGCTATCCCTTTAGCCATTAATACCGGATAACATATTTCTCTCTCCCTGATGAGATTAACCACGAAAAAGTAGTATAATAATATTAATATGAGTGTTATTGACGAGGTAAAACAGCGGACAGACATCGTTGATGTTGTCAGCCAATATACCACGCTGTCCAAAGCCGGGCGTATCTTCAAAGGGCTATGCCCGTTCCACACTGAAAAGCACGGCTCCTTCTTCGTCTACCCCGAACAGCAGAGCTGGCACTGCTTCGGCGCCTGCGGCACCGGTGGCGATGTCTTTTCCTTTGTTATGAAACAGCAGGATGCCAGCTTCGGTGAGGTGTTACGTCTGCTGGCGGAAAAAGCCGGCGTTACCATTCCGTCAAGAGGCTTCCAGGGAGAGGAAAAAGAAAAGAACGAGCGGCTTTACCAGGCTAACGAAGCCGCCGCCGCTTACTTTCACCAGCTACTGCTTGAATCTCCGTCGGCGGAAACGGCAAGAAGCTATATTGCCAAGCGTGGGCTATCT
Source organism: Dehalococcoidia bacterium (assembly GCA_030627335.1). Lineage (GTDB taxonomy): Bacteria > Chloroflexota > Dehalococcoidia > Dehalococcoidales > W693 > W693. The sequence continues at coordinate 3,170 of DAOUSH010000084.1, forward strand.
GAAAAATCCGTTGCCGATTTCAGGCTTGGCTTTAGCTTGAATAGCTGGGGCTCCATGGGAAAACACCTCATAGAGAAAGGTTATAGCAATAGCGAGCTCGTTGAAGCCGGTCTGGTAATAGAGGCAG
>DAOUSH010000019.1 GCA_030627335.1 Dehalococcoidia bacterium
AATGTATTATCCGGTTAGCTAGAAAACTCAAGCCTCCCGTTTAATAACTGTTTATCATGGCATATAATAAGACCGACGGTATAGCCGTTAAAATAGATAAGGCATCATTCAACTTTAAGAAGCTGAATGCTATCGATGATCTATCACTGGATGTTACCGCCGGTATCAGCTTCGGCCTGCTCGGTCCTAACGGTGCCGGTAAGACAACCCTTATCAGGCTTTTAACCGGGCTCTTAAAGCCGAAATCGGGCAGTATCGAGGTCCTAGGGCAGACACCATCCCAAAAAACCGCCCATCTTATTGGCTATATGCCCCAGCTCCACTCATTATATTTAGAGTTGTCTATCATACAGAATGTAAATTTCTTCGCCCTAATTTATGGGTTGAGGGATAGGAATAAACGGGCACAACGGTTAGAAGAGGTTATCAAGCTGGTTGACCTATGGCAACGCCGCAACGACTCAGTGCTAAACTTAAGCGGCGGCATGAGGCAGAGGGTCAGCCTGGCCTGTGCCATAGTCCACAAGCCACCGCTGCTCCTCCTCGATGAGCCCACCGTTGGTCTTGACCCTGAGCTCAGGGTTACCTTCTGGGACTACTTTGCCTCCCTGACCCGGCAGGGTACTACGCTTATTATTTCCAGCCATACCATGGATGATGCCGCTCATTGCGACCACCTTGCCTTTATGCGACAGGGTAAGGTTATCGCCCAGGGAACTCCATCTGAATTAAGGCAGGCTGCCAGGAAGCCCGATGCCTCACTGGAAGAAGCCTTTCTCTACTTTATCCACCGCGAGGACGGCAAAGATGAATAACAACGCTTTGACCATCGCCGGCCGGCTTATCAGCCAGCTTGTGCGAGACCGTAGAACACTGGGGTTGATAGTAATCGTACCCCTGGTGGTAATGACCCTCATCGGGCTCAGCTTCCCGGAAGGAGATACACTGAGCAAAATCGCCCCGGCGCTGCTGGCGACAATGGCGCTCTTCTTCAGCTTTCTACTTACCGGCATAAGCTTCCTCAGGGAGCGCTCCCAAGGCACTATGGAGCGCCTGATGGCGTCACCGGTATCACGTCTCGATATAGTTGTCGGCTACCTGCTAGGCTTTTTCCTCTTCGCCCTGACTCAGACGTTGATTATAGTGCTTTTTACCATTTATGCATTCGACATTAACTTTGCTGGTGACCTTTGGCAGATTCTTGTCTTTCAGGTTGTGGTCATCGCCGGCTCCGTTACACTGGGCATCTTCACCTCTACCTTTGCCCGTAACGAGTTTCAGATGGTCCAGTTCATCCCTTTAATCATCGTGCCGCAGATTTTTTTAAGTGGTTTTGCCTTGCCCGTTGAGCAAATGCCTGAATTCCTGCAATGGCTTTCAGCTATAATGCCGCTCACCTACGCCGTCGCTGGGCTGAGTGATATTATGCTACACGGACAAAGCCTGCTCGATGTCGGTTTTGAACTGGCAGTCCTTGCCGGTTTTGCCATCGTCACTTCAATCCTTGCCGCCATCACCCTCAGGAGAGGCGCCGCCGGCTAATTCCCCTTATCTTGCTCCTTACCGGAGTTTAACATATCCCGGTCAGGTTTTTTATAGCTTCAACCCATCCTTCGGGACCGATACCGTCAACCTTATAAAGATTGGGTATCTCCATATTCTCCCAGCAACCGCCCGGTTTCTGCACCAGCACCGGAAAATCAACCTCAGCCAGCATCGGCTCGTCGTTGGGGCTATCGCCGATGCCGATGGTCTTAATCTTACCCAATTTTTTATTATATAGACTTGCCACAACCCTGACGGCGATACCCTTATCGCTACCACCGCCAACACTATAGAGCCGGCTCCCCCGACTCCAGTTGAGCCCGGCATCTTTGATCCTATCCAGTATGTGTTTTATATCCCTCTCCGAACCGCCAAGGTCAAGGGTCTCCCCGTATTCCCGCCGGCGTGCTCGACCGGCTGACGCCATATCCAGGCTAGTTAGAGCGGCTACCTTAACGTCATCCATATCACCGAATCCCCGGAAGGACAGATTATTCTCCAGTCTTACCCCTTCCAGTAGCCGCCTTACCTCCCCATAGGCTATACCCAGTTCGATAACCCGGTAGTTACCGATTGCCCGTTGATATTCATAGGGGAAGGTAAAGTAGTCCCTGTCGATGAATATAGCCCCGCCGTTCTCAACGATAAAGGGTGTGTTCAGGCCCAGCCTTTTACGGTACATCTCTATCTCCGCCCTTGTCTTGGAGGAGCAAAGGACGATTTCTATACCCGCCCTTTTCAGCCTCGTCACCAGGGGCATCGCCACCTCACAGGAATATGTGTAATAGTCGAGCAGGGTTCCGTCCAGATCGGTAAAGATTATAACCCTTTCGTCTTCAAGTCCCGACTGGCTGGCGTCACGGCACATATTAGAATATCTCCCTTAGTCTACTGTTCTTGTCGCGAGCGTCAATTTGCTTAGCGGCTTGCAGATGGTATAATGATACCACAGAGCTTAAATCAACTCCTTCAACCCCTATCAGCCTGTAACGATATAGGCAGTACAGATGCCAGCCTTAATCGATTAAAGTTACCAACACGGCTGGCAGTGCCTTAAAGGAGGCTTCAGCCAACAGAAATGGACAAGAAAAACTTGCTGGAGATTAAAGACCTGTCCGTCAGTGTAGACGGCCGGCATATCTTACACGATATCAACCTGTTCGTACAGCCCGGGGAGACACAGGTCATTTTTGGCCCCAACGGTAGCGGTAAAACCACCCTGCTGATGACCATTATGGGCTTCCCACGCTACCAGGTGACCAAAGGTAGGATACTCTTCAAGGGCAAGGATATTACCGACCTGCCTCTAGACAAACGAGCGAACTTGGGCATAGGTTTGTTGTTTCAAAGGCCGCCGGTGGTTCGCGGGGTCAAGACGCGTGATATAGTCGCCGCCTGCCTCAAAGAGACGGAGGGTTCAAAGGCTACGGAGCAGCTGGCTGAGAAGGCCAACCTCACCGAATTCCTGGACAGGGATATTAACTACGGCTTTTCCGGGGGCGAAATAAAGCGCTCGGAACTGCTGCAACTGCTGGCACAGGCTCCGGAGCTAGCCCTCCTGGACGAGCCCGAGTCAGGCGTCGACCTGGAGAATATCGCCCTCATCGGCCAGCTAATAAATGACTTGCTGGGAAAAATCCACCCGATTTATATGCGGACGCACAGCGGCCTTATTATCTCCCACACCGGTCATATCCTGGACTATGTCAACGCCCGCACAGGGTATGTTATGTGCAACGGCAGGATAATCTGCGAGGGAGACCCCCACGACATCCTTACCACCATCAAGGAAAAGGGTTACCAGGAGTGTGTTTCATGTCCGATGAAGTAAATGTGCCCCCAGCGGAAGAAGCCAGCACCGATACCGGAAAACAGGCGGCTCTGGGCGACGACCTTGATTTATCCCTTTACGAGAGCCAGGTAGCCGAAAAACCGTCCCATATCGACCCGGCGACGCTTTCGGATAAGGACAAGCGACAGATGATGTCTGCCGGGATTATGTTTGACGACCTCAGCCAGCGCTCGGGGACATTTATCCAGATGGATAACGCCCCCATTCACAGCTCGGTAAAGCAGGATGGTATAGAGGTTATGGCTATCAGCCAGGCCTTGGAGAAATACGACTGGCTCAAGGACTATTTCTGGCAGGCGGTAGCCGCCGACACCGATAAGTACACCGCCCATGTCGACTGCCACCAGTCTGACGGCTACTTCATCCGAGCTTTGCCCGGCAGTAAGACCCTCTATCCGATTCAGGCATGCCTTTATCTGGCTAAGAGCCGTCTCATCCAGGACGTCCATAACATCATAATCGCCGAAGAAGGCTCCGAACTACACATCATTACCGGGTGCACCACCGCCTCCGGCAGGGAGCCGGGGATACACCTGGGGGTTTCTGAGTTCTATATCAAGAAGGGGGCTAAAGTTACCTTCAGCATGATACATAGCTGGACGCCGGAAACGGGTGTCCGCCCTCGCACCGCCACCGTCATCGAGGAAGACGGCTTATTTTTAAGCAACTATGTCATTATGAAACCGGTGTACTCGCTTCAAGCCTACCCGTCAGCCAGGTGCATCGGCGAAAACGCTACCGTCAGGTTCAACAGCATTATGGTCGCCCCGCCCGGCTCCAGAATGGATCTTGGCTCCAAGGTTTTTCTTAACGCCAAAGGCTCTAAAGCCGAAATCGTATCCCGTGCCATCACCACCGGCGGCAATATCATCGCCCGCGGCTATATCGAGGGCAACTGCCCCGATGTCAAGGGACACCTTGAATGCCGCGGTCTAATTATGGGAGATTCGGGCACTATTCAGGCTATCCCCGAACTCAAGGGTACGCTTGCCGGCGTCGACCTTTCTCACGAAGCGGCGGTGGGTAAAATCGCCGAGGAGGAAATAGAATATCTTATGGCACGAGGGCTCTCGCGAGACGAGGCGACGGCAACCATAGTCCGTGGTTTCCTGAATGTCGATATCCAGGGACTACCGCCCCTGCTCCACGCCGAGATGAAGAAGGCTATCGAAACCAGCGAGCAAGACCTCTTCTAGCTCAGGGGGCATATCCCGTCAAACTCAATTGACTGGGCTCTATCACTGTTGTATTATGCAGTTATCCGGTCGCAAGGCAACCGTCTCATTGTAGTTTAAGCCTATGGTCAGAGCATTACGCTATCCCATAATAGAAGAGGTAGACACACAGCTATCGCCTGTAGAAGCCTTCGAACTCCTGGAGGATAGACCGTTCAGCTTCTTCCTGGACAGTGGCATGGACCCTCACAAACTGGGGCGCTACTCCTTTATCGGCAGCCAGCCTTTTCTGGTACTGAGCTCTCGCGGCAACGAGGCCACTGTCACCCGGGGTACGGAAAAGAGCCACCACAAGGGCAACCCCTTCGACATACTTAATCACTTTCTTGAGCTATATCGCCTTGACTATCGTTCCCCACCAGTGCCGCTTATCGGCGGTGCCGTGGGCTACTTCAGCTATGACATGTGCCACTTTATCGAGCGTCTTCCTGTCACCGCCGTAGACGACCTTGAGCTGCCGGAGTGCTACTTCGGCTTCTATGATCTGATTATCGCCTTCGACAATCTTTACGGAAAGACCTACATCGTCTCCACCGGTTTCCCCGAACTGGAAGAGGATAAAAGAAGAGAAAGGGCAGCCAGTCGCCTAGCTGAAGTCAAACGCCAGCTAGCCGACGCACCGACCTCGGTAAACAGGGAAAAGCCACAACCGCCGCCTGTAGAGCCGGTAACTCTTGCGTGTAACTTTACCCGGGAAGAATACGTAAACGCCGTTGAGAAAGCCCGTCAGTACATCATCGCCGGTGATATATTTGAAGTAAACCTGTCGCAGCGCTTTGAGGCTGAGCTTGCCGTCACCCCTTACCAGCTATACCGGCGTCTGCGACAGATAAACCCGGCACCCTTCGCCTGCTATCTCGGCTTTGGGCAGGTCTCGGTGGTAAGCGCTTCGCCGGAGAGGTTTCTCCGCCTCCGTGGAGACCGTGTGGAGACCCGCCCAATCAAGGGTACCCGCCCACGGGGCAACAGCCAGAGTGAGGATGAAGCCCTGGCTAATGAGCTGCTAGCCAGCGACAAGGACCGGGCGGAGAACATTATGATAGTCGACCTGGAGAGGAACGACCTGGGGCGTGTTTGTCGCTATGGCACGGTCAGGGTTACCGAACTGGCTATACTGGAGGTCTTTCCTACCGTCTTCCACCTCACCTCCACAGTGGTGGGCGGGCTCAGGGAGGACAAAAACGGCATCGATTTACTCAAAGCCACCTTTCCCGGCGGCTCCATAACCGGAGCCCCCAAGGTACGGGCTATGGAGATTATCGACGAACTGGAGCCGACCAGGAGGAGCATATATACCGGCAATATCGGCTATTTGAGCTTTAACGGCGATCTCGACCTCAACATCGTCATCCGCACCTTCCTGGTTAAAGATAAAAAGGCATATTTTCAGGTCGGCGGCGCCGTTACTTACGATTCCGACCCCGAAGCCGAATACCGTGAGACGCTGGACAAGGCACGGGCGCTTATAGACGCCCTCAATATAACGGTAACCCAAGCAAGGTAGATATGGTCATAGTCATTGATAACTACGATTCCTTCGTCTACAATATTGCCCAGTATCTGGGAGAGCTGGGCTGGGAGCCGGCGGTCTATCGCAATAACCGGGTAACCCCATCCGACATCGAGAAGTTGTCGCCATCCCACATTATTATATCTCCAGGTCCCTGCACCCCGCTTGAAGCCGGTGCCTCCAACGATATAATCCATAGCTTTGCCGGCAGGGTCCCCATCCTCGGCGTTTGTCTCGGGCACCAGTGCATCGGCCATGTCTACGGCGGTAATGTAGTACCTGCACCCGTACCCACTCATGGCAAGCGTTCTCTTATCTATCACGACGGCAAGACTATATATAAAGGGATTCCCGGCCCATTCGGTGGCGGCCGCTACCACTCCCTGGTGATAGAAAGTGGCGCTCTGCCTCCGTCGCTGGAGCTATCGGCTACAACCAGCGATGGCGTAGTTATGGGTGTGCGGCATAAAGACTATCTGGTCGAGGGAGTGCAGTTCCACCCTGAGTCTATAATGACCGAAGTCGGTCACGATGTGCTGAAGAATTTCCTTGGTCTCACGCAGCCGAAGAGGCTTTAAGGAGCAGTTTATGAAGCAAATCGTCTATCTGAACGGCAAACTGATACCACTTAACAAGGTTAATATATCCCCCCTGGATTACGGCTTTCTCTATGGCTACGGTCTC
>DAOUSH010000064.1 GCA_030627335.1 Dehalococcoidia bacterium
CTCCTTAAAGAAAAGCTAAGGCGATTATAGCATAAAATCAATCTTGCTAACCCTTAAATAATACTTTATTTGCTCTTCCCTTTTGACTATCTCCCCGCTATACTATGAGACATAGCTATAGAGACGTGGTTTAGGGAGGAAGAGAGATGAAAAGGATTATCAGCATTATAGTAATTCTAGCTTTGCTGAGTAGCTTGGGGTTGATTGGTGCTGGTTGCACGGAAGCCATAGAAGCGGGTGTCGGCACTCTTGAGATACGGGTTACCGATGCTCCGCCGGAGCACGATATAGAAAACATCGACGTCACTGTCTCCAGTATAGATATTCACGGGGCAGAAGAGGAAGAAGGTGAGTGGCTATCAATAGAAATCACCGGCGACAGCACCTTCGACCTTCTGCAACTACGGGCTTTGGACCTGGAAGCACTGCTAGCGGAAGCTGAAGTAGGCGTGGGTAAATATACCCAGGTGAGACTAACCCTCGGAACAGTCGATATCACTATGGGAGATGGGAGTGAGCCGCCTGAATTTGTGCTCCCCAGCGGTGAATTGAAGTTCGTCCACCCGTTTGAAATATTCGAAGGGGAAACTACTATCCTTCTTCTGGATTTCGATGCCGACAAGTCGATTGTTGAGACCGGAGCCGGCAAGATTATCTTCAAACCTGTGGTCAAGCTGATTATCGAGCAGGGCGGTGAAGAGCCTGCAACGGCGACCGTAACCACCACCGAAGCCGAATAGAATAAATCAGCTTTTGGGGATTATTTACCGATTAAGAGTCCGGTCTTATTAGAAGGCTGGACTTTGGTTTTATATTCCTTTACCGGCTTAGGTTTGGCGTGTGTAGGGTATAGCCGCCGCCGCTTTCGGGGAAGATGTCCTTTAGGCTGAAGGTTCTGCCGGTCTGTATGGATGTAAAGCCGTATTTCTTGCGTATTTTATCCGCCGCCTTGTTCAGCTCCTCCAGCCGGGCAGTTGTTAAGTCCAACATATCAAGCTGGCGGCTGGCTTCACCAAGGTGCGATACCCCGATGCCAATCAAGCGTATTGCCTGCTTCTGTACGAACAGCTCTCTTTTCAGCAGTTCCAGCCCGGTGGCGAATATTATCTGGTCGGCGTCGGTCGCCTGCCAGATGGTGCGACGGCGGGTGGTGGTGGTGGTGAAATCGGCAGTGCGCACCTTGAGGGTGATACACCTGGCTTTTTTGTTTTTCTCCCTCAGCTTGCCGCCCACCCTTTCGCTCAGGTAACGCAGCGTTGCCTCCAGCAGGGCGCGGTCTTTGGTGTCCCGGTCAAAAGTGGTTTCACGACTGATGGATTTTGCCTCTGGGGGTAACTCTACCTTGCTATCGTCGATGCCCCTAGAGAAGCGATGCAGTAGCACGCCAGAAGCACCAAAATAGATTTTCAGGGTGGCAAGAGGGATTCTGGCTAGCTTACCTATGGTATCGATACCGAGCCTTCTCAGTGTGCTTTCTGTCTTCCTGCCGATACCCGGCATCTCTTTTATAGGTAGCGGTGCCAGAAACTCGCTGTCCCTGCCGGTGGCGACCTCGAGCGAGCCGTCGGGCTTGGCTTTTTCCGAGGCCACCTTGGCTACCAGCTTGGAGCCGGCGATGCCCACCGAGGCGTTGATGCCGAGCTCGTCCTTGATTCGCCGCCTTATCTTTTCCGCCATTAGCCGGGTTGAGCCGTGAATGGACTCGAAGCCGGTGACATCCAGGAAGGCTTCGTCGATACCCACCGGCTCGATGAAGGGAGAGTAGTCCATCAGGATAGCCATAAACTTCAGTGCCGTATCCAGGTACTTCTGTATATTGCCGGTGATAAAGATAGCCTGGGGGCAGAGGTGGCTGGCGGTCTTCAGGGGCATAGCCGAGTGTATGCCGAAGGTGCGGGCTTCATATGAGGCGGCGGCGACAACTCCCCGCCGGTCGGGCTGCCCGCCGACGACCACCGGCTTGCCCTTGAGCTCGGGATTCTCCGCCTGCTCTACCGAGGCAAAGAAGGCATCCAGGTCTATATGCATAATACGGCGTGCCATCATTCCCCCCGGGAAACGAAGGCTTTAACCCGGCGCTCGAAGGTGCTCCTCTCCAGCAGCACCCGTCGCTGGCACTGGAGGCACCTGATGCCGATATCGGCGCCGAGCCTGACCACCTGCCACTCATAGCCGCCGCAGGGGTGTCTTTTCTTCAGGCGGACGACGTCGCCCAGCCTTATCTCCATTACCATAGATTGTATCCGAATGGATTAGATTTGTTTATTTCTATAATAGTTAATCCGGTCTCGCAGTTCGGTGGCTGACTCTCGGGCGGCGGCGGCAAAATCCTTGTCCCGAGAGGCGTAGATAATCTGCCGTGACGAGCTGATAATCGCCTTCTCGCCATTGGCATTAACACCGTAAGCGATGGCTTTCTCCAGGTCTCCCCCCTGGGCGCCGATGCCGGGAATCAGCAGGGGCATATCGGGGTGGCTCTGCCTGATGAGCTTTAGCTCCTGCGGGTGGGTGGCGCCGACCACCAGTCCGATGTTGCCGTAGCTGTTCCACTGACTGGCTTTAGCGGCTACCATTTCAAATAAAGGTAAGCTTTGCTTATCTGTCTTGCAATTTAGGCTCTGAAAGTCTGCCGAGCCGGGATTGGACGTCCGGCACAGGATGAATACCCCGCGGTCACGGTACTGGATGAAGGGCTCGATAGAGTCGAAGCCGAGGTAAGGGTTTACCGTAGTGGCATCGAAGTTCAGATTGGAAAAGATAGCCTTGGCATAAGTACGGGCGGTATTACCGATATCGCCCCGTTTGGCGTCACCTATGACCGGTATTTCGTTTGGGATATAGTCCACGGTGCGCTTAAGGATGTCAAAGCCCTCACCGCCGAACACCTCGTAGAAGGCGAAGTTGAGCTTGTAGGCGCATACCAGGTCACAGGTAGCATCGATAATTGCCCTGTTGAACTCAAAGATGCCCAGCTTGTCCGGCATCAGCTCCGGGTCGGGGTCAAGCCCGATGCAGAGCAGGCTGTCGTTCTTTCCGGCGGCGCCGGTCAGCTTTTCTATGAAGTTCATCTTACTCCCCGCCGGTTGATATTATCAGTCCCCCCGTCCCAGCGTCAAGTTGTATGCTCAGGTTTCCGGTCTGGTAGTGGGGCTTAATCGTTAGTGGTATAATTGACTGGATTGCCCTGTTTTTGGATGGAGAGACAATGGTAGACTCCCCCTATCAGCAAGCCCTGAATTACCTCTATAGCTTCATCGATTACGAGACGATGCACCAGCCGCGTGACGCTGTAAGCTACGACCTGAGACGTATGGATGAACTACTGGCACGGCTGGATAACCCCCAGCTTAAAGCTAAGTCGGTTCACATTGCCGGCACCAAGGGCAAGGGCAGTATCGCCGCCATGATAGCCTCGGCGCTTACTGCCGCCGGCTACAAGACCGGGCTCTACACCTCCCCCCACCTCATTGACATCAGGGAGAGGTTCCGCATTGACGGCGGGTTTATATCATCGGCGGCAATCGTTGACCTGGTGGCTAAGCTCAAACCCGAGGTTGCCGCTGTTAACCGCAGAGCCACCTATGGCAAACTCACCACCTTTGAGCTTTTAACGGCACTTGGTTTTTTATACTTTGCCCTGAGCGGGGTTGACTTTCAGGTGGTGGAAGCCGGGCTGGGGGGCAGGCTTGATGCCACCAACGTCATCAATGCCGGAGTCTGTGTTATCGCTTCTATCAACCTTGACCACAAAGAAGTTCTGGGAGATTCCCTGGCTGAAATCGCCACCGAGAAGGCGGGTATTATCAAACCCGGTTCGGTGGTGGTCGGCTCGCCACAGCCGGACGAGGCGGCTCGGGTGATAGAAGCGGCATGCCTTGAATGTGGAGCCAAGCTGGTCAGGGTAGGCCGGGATGTCACCTGGGAGGGGTTCGGGTTCGATAATGGCAGACAGCTGCTCAATGTTAAAGGCAGGTTGGATAGATATCGGTTGTCCCTGCCGCTTCTGGGGCGTTATCAACTGGAGAATGCGGCGGCGGCAGTAGCGGCACTCGAAGTATTAGCCGAAAAAGGCTTCAGTGTTTCCCGGGATAGCATTATTAGCGGCCTGGAACAGGTGAGCTGGCCGGGACGCTTCCAGATTCTGGGGCATAGTCCACTTATAATAGCTGAC
>DAOUSH010000071.1 GCA_030627335.1 Dehalococcoidia bacterium
ATTCACAGATTGACCTCCGCGCCCTGGCTCACCTTTCACAGGATCCGGCGCTGCTGGAGACCTTCCGCCATGATGGGGATGTCCACACCACCACCGCCGCCCTGCTCTTCGGTGTAGACCCGGATGGGGTAACAGAAAATATGCGGCGTCTGGCTAAGACGGTCAATTTCGGCGTTATATACGGTATGAGCGGCTACGGGCTGGAACAGGCGACCGAGCTATCGCGGGAAGAGGCGGAGCAGTTCATCGACTCCTACTTCAAGAAATACCCGCAGGTAAAGGAATACCTCGATTCGACCAAGAAACAGGCAAGGGAGAAAGGCTACGTCGAAACGATACTGGGGCGGAGACGCACCATACCGGAGATTCTCTCCTCTAACCGCAACCTTCGGGAAGCCGCCGAGCGCATGGCGATAAACATGCCGGTACAGGGCACTTCAGCCGACATCATCAAGGTGGCCATGATTGAACTGGATAAACAGATGACAAAGCAGCAACTTAAAAGTAAGCTCCTGCTACAGGTGCACGATGAGCTAATCTTCGAGGTGCCCGACGAAGAACTGGACGGGATGAAGAAGCTCGTGCCTGAGGTGATGTCCACCTCCCTTGAGTTGAGCATCCCGCTGAAGGTGGATATTAAAATCGGTGATAACTGGGGGCAGATGGAATAGGTATGCCCGAACTGCCCGAGGTTGAAACAATAAAAGAGGAGTTACTGCCTCATATTGTCGGCCGCACTATCAGCGGCGTTACCCTGTTCTGGGAAAGGATGCTCCGGCAGCCGTTGCCCGCTGAGTTTCACCCCCGTATCTCAGGGCAGAAGATAACCGGGTTGAGCCGCCGCGGCAAATATCTTATATTTCAGCTAGGCGGGGGCAACTGCCTGATAGCCCACCTGAGAATGAGCGGCTCTTTGCTTTTCGGCAGGGGTTTGCCACCCGAATACACCAGAGCTATAATCCACCTTGACAATGGCAACAATATCTTTTTCCGTGACCCGCGCAAGTTCGGCACCCTGCAACTGGTAAAGGACAGCGATAGCGTTTTATGTAAGCTCGGACCCGAGCCGCTGTCGCCTTCCTTCACCCCCGAGATACTCTATGATAGCCTTAAAAAACGAAAAGCCCCTATTAAGGCGGTGCTCCTTGACCAGGGCTTTATCGCCGGCATCGGCAACATGTACGCCGATGAAGCCCTTTTTGCCGCCGGTATCCACCCGCTCAGACCAGCAAACAGCCTTTCCCGAACCGAAGTAAAAAGCCTGCACCGGGTAATCCGAGAAGTCCTGCAAGAAGCCATTAGTAGCAAGGGAGCCAGCGTCAGCACCTACTTCCGCCCCGGCGGTGAGACGGGTACAGCCCACTCCCAGTTCCAGGTCGCCCACCGCGGCGGCAAACCCTGCCCCGTCTGCGATACACCAATCCAGCGTATACCCATCCGCCAGCGCGGCAGCTACTTCTGCCCGAAGTGCCAGCCGGAGGCGTAAACCCGTCTTATTTCCACTTATCCTCAAGGGCGTGGTATAATTAATCCTCAGAATATAAATAACGAGGTAATTAACCCACCATGACCGATAAAAAGAAGGTAGAAAAGGTAGAACTGGAAACATTCATTGAGAATGTCAACAAGAAAGATAAAAAGCGTAACGGCTTAAAGATTCACTTCGCCTTCGTCAACCGCAAGAGATAAAAGCGCCCCACCCTGATTTCAGGGCCTAAACGGGTGGTCATCACGCTCAAAATCGGGCAGGTAGTTCCGGTGAGATGCCATATCCTGTGCCCAGCCAGCCTCCAGCCCCACCTCCTCCATCACCATCAGAGCATCTTCATATTCTGAGAGCGATATTGGTCGTGCCAGCAGGGGGAACTGGCTGGCTCGATGTATCGGGTGGTACTGCGACATCAGGCTAACCGTAACTTTTGGAGAAACCTCCCTTGCCAGCCAGGCGAGCGATTCCCGACTGCCGGCCAGCCCATTGGGCAGGATGAGGTGGCGGACGATTAGACCCCACCGAGCCACCCCGTTCTCATCGACCACCAGCTCCCCGACCTGACGATACATCTCCCTGATGGCATTCCTGGAGTGAAGGACGTAAGCACGGGCTCTAGAGTATTTTCTAGCCCGGTTATCGGAAGCGTATTTCAAATCCGGCAGGTAGATATCTATGATGCCGCCCAGCTCTTTCAGTGTCTTTATAGAATCGTATCCGTTGGTGTTATAGACCAGCGGCAGCCTCAGCCCCATCGGGATGGCTTCCAGCAGCGCCTTTACTATTTGCGGAACGAAGTGGGAAGGTGAAACAAAGTTTATGTTATGGCATCCCAGGTCGTCCTGCAAATGCAGCATACGGCGGGCGAGGGTGTGGCAGTCCGTCTCATTGGCTTTCTGTCTCTCCCGGTTCTGGCTTATCTGGTGGTTCTGGCAATAGCAGCAACGCAGATTGCAGTTACCGAAGAATATCGTCCCCGACCCGCGGCTGCCGGAGAGGACGGGTTCCTCTCCGCGGTGGTCACAAACAGAGGCTACGATGGGCAGGTAGCCGGAGTGGCAGTATCCGGTCTTTCCCTTCAGGCGGTCAACGCCACACTCACGGGGGCAGATATCGCAAGAAGCCAGCCGCCCCCACAGCCTCTCCACCCTCTGTTTAAGCTCTCCCGATTGATAGAGGGAAATATAATTGGGCTGCAGAGGATTCATTTTTAACCCCAGGTCAACTTATAAGTCAGTGGGAATGCCTATTCGCTATCGGGTTCTTCAGGCGTTGCTTTCAGCTTTCTTAGAGCCGTTTTAATCCTCTCCAGGCAACGCTCCCTGCCCAGAGCCGCCATTGTCTGGAACAGCGGCGGCGCCATCGCTCGGCCGGTAACAGCCACTCTCAGCGTGCCGAATAGCTGCCCAGTCTTTAGCTCCAGCTCCTCGGCCAAAGGCCTGAGTATTTCTTCCAGGGATTCCTTACTGAACTCCGGTAGCCGTCCCAGTCTTCTTCGCGATACTTCCAGGGCTTTGATAACCAGTTCCAAGGTCATCTTTTTAACAATGAGTAACTCAGGCTCGTAGGCAAGTTCATCGACAAAGAAGAAATCGGTAAGCTCCGACACCTCTGCCAACGTCTTAACCCTCTCCTGAATGAGAGGCGTTATCCGATTAATGTAGTCAACAGAGAGTGGCCGCCCCACCTCCGGCGGCAGGTCTCTCTCCAGGAAGGGAATTGCCCGCCGTGTGAAGTCTTCCAGGCTCAGGCTGCGGATATAGACGCCGTTCATCCAGTCCAGCTTCTCCTGGTTGAAGATGGCGGCTGCCTGGCTCACCCTTTTCAGCGAAAAATTGTCAATAAGCTCCTTACGGCTCATAATCTCGGTCTTGTCATCCAGGGACCAGCCCAGCAGTGCCAGGAAGTTTATCATCGCCTCGGGGAGATAGCCCTGCGCCTGATAATCGGTTATGGATACCGCACCGTGTCGCTTGCTCAGCTTGGAGCGGTCGGTGCCCAGCAGCATCGGCAGGTGGGCAAACTGCGGCGGCTGGTAGCCCAGCGCCTTATAGAGCATCAGGTGGCGGGGGGTGCTGGACAGCCACTCCTCAGCCCGCAGGACATGGCTTATCTCCATTATGTGGTCGTCAACGACGCTCGCCAGATGGTAGGTGGGGTAGCCGTCGGATTTTAGCAGGACGAAGTCATCGATATTGGCGTTTTCAAATATCACCTCGTCACGGATTAAATCGGTAAATGAAGTCTGCTTCTCCAGTGGTGTCATAAAGCGGACTACCCTTTTAGAGCCGGACATCCACTGAAA
>DAOUSH010000031.1 GCA_030627335.1 Dehalococcoidia bacterium
ATGGCTGCTATCGCTGGTTCTGGCGGCGATGACGGACAAAATCTGCCGAAGACAATCGGTAAAAAGATAGGCAGGAACGACCCCTGCCCCTGCGGCAGCGGCAAGAAGTTTAAGAAGTGCTGCGGGAAGTAGATCAATGACCAGCGCCAACTTTCAATCACAGCCCCTTCCTCCCACCCCAACCGACGAAGAAGCTATAAGGCATCTTAAAGAGGCTATCGCTTCGGGCAAGCACTGGTACATTGCCCTGCTGGAGGCTATCGGGCTGTGGCAGACCACCGAAGAGACCGTAGACGGCAGGCTGTATCGCTACCTCATCGGCGGCGATGCCTTTGACTGGCTGTTGCTCGCCGAACGCCTATGCCGAGAAGTGGACGGCTTGCTGCCCGAGGACGAGAAGACGGCCCTCCTTTTCCACGGCAAGCCACCCCTAGGGCTTGCCGTCGACGAGTTCGAGAAGCTCATCGGTAGCCATAAGTACCGGCAATACCTTAACTATTTCTACGGCGTTACTGCGGAAGAAGCCCTCATCCAGACGGTCGAGGAGGAGGTGCACAAAGAGAGGCGATCGCTGGGTCTGAGTAAGGGGCACAGCTCTCCCGATGAGGCCTATAGCCGGATATACGGCACCACCCAATCTGAGATGCTGAAGCAGTTCCGGCGGGAAAAGGGCTATCCCAGGAGCAGGTCAACAGGCCTGACCGAGCTAAAGGAGTTCGCCTACTGGCTGTTCAAGTACCGCCTGGATCATTGCGACAAGGCAAGGGTCGCCAGCGACACCAATAAAGCGCTTGAGTGGCTGAAGAGCAACGCCGTTACCACCACCCGGGACGACCAGCCGGAGGTTCACGGCGAAACAGGGTAATTATGCCAATAAATATTGACATACTGCTCAGGACTATGCCAAAATGCCCCAGATAACAATCCCGGTTGGACTTAACCAGGCGAGTGTCTGAAAGGCACTCCCTGAACTAGGAGGTAAGTAGATGCGTAGCAGTAATCTTAAGATAGCCCTGGTTATTTATGGAGCTATATACATAACACAGGGGATTATTCTCCTGATAGCCCCCGACAGGATGGCCGACCTGTACGGCTTCGGGGCTGTGAATGACCAAATGTCCTATCTTATGGCTATAACCGGCAGTGCCTTCATTGCCGCCGGAGTCTGGTTCGCTATGACCTTCCTTGATCCGATACGCAACATTAACAGCGTCAGGTTTGCCATACTGTGGGCCAGCCTACTTCTGATAACACCGCTATACGCCTTGTGGCAGGGCTATGTTGAAGCCGACCATATATGGTTTGGGGTAGTCTTGAACGCCATTTTCGCCATCGCCTTCCTCGTCTTCTACCCACGCCGTAGATAACCCAGCGGCAGCTAAGACTTCAACCGGTCAAGGTGCTCGGCGAGCCTTTTCAGGTTATCCTTCCTGGATGCCAGCCGGGCACGTTCTTTATCAACGACAGCCGCCGGCGCCTTGGTCAGGAAAGCCTTATCGTTTAACATAGTCTCCAGGCGGGTAACCTCAGTCTGGGTTTGCTCTATCTCCTGCGACAGCCTCTTCCTCTCCGCCTCAAGGTCAACCATGCTCGCCATCGGTATTACTACTTCGGCTTCTTTTAATACCGTTACCAGAGCGTTTTCAGCCTCCTTGCCTTCTCCTCTGTCAATGACGGCAACACTTGCCTTCGTCAGTGCCTGGATAGCCTGAGTATGAGCGGCGATAGCTGTTTTCAGCTCACCGGCATAGATTCGGGCGTCAATCTGGCGGCTTGCTTCTACCTTGTTTTCCGCCCGGGCATTGCGGATGGCGTGTATTATGTCTATGACAGCCGACATCACCCGTTCCGCCTCCGTGTCCCTGGCTTTTTTATCCGCCTCCGGATAAGACGCTATCATTATCGAATCAGCCATTTGCCAGTCCCTGGGTAGCTTTTTCTTGATATTCTGCCACAGCTCTTCGGTGATGAAGGGCATAAAGGGGTGGAGCAGGCGCAGTGATTGCTCCAGAACATATACCAGCACCGGCACCGGTGACGGTGCCCCCGAACCACCACCCAGCCGAATCTTGGCTATCTCGATATACCAGTCGCAGAACTCGCCCCAGAGGAAATCGTGAATCTGCCGTTGCGCCTCGCCGAACTGATAGTCCAGCATCAGTCGGCCGGCATCGGCTATGGTGGCATTCAGCCGGCTCAGAATCCAGCGGTCTTCCATCGGCTCTAAAGGCGGTTTGACTTTCATATCGCCATTATAAGAACTGGCGCTGCGTAAGACGAAGCGCGTTGCGTTCCACAGCTTGTTGGCGAAGTTACGCCCCGCTTCCAGCCGCGACGGCGCCAGTTTGATATCGTTGCCCGGTGATGTTCCCGTGGTCAGGGCGAATCGCAGGGCATCGGTGCCGTACTTCTCCAGGGTGTCAATCGGGTTGAGAACGTTGCCCCGGAGCTTGCTCATCTTCTCCCCCTTCTCATCGCGTATCAGCCCGTGGAGGTAGACGACGCTGAAGGGGATATCGCCGGTATCCTCAATCCCCATCATAATCATTCGGGCTATCCAGAAGAATAGGATGTCATAGCCGGTCTCCATCACCGTCGTCGGGTAGAAGTAGCGAAAGTCCTCGGTGTCGTCGGGCCAGCCCAGGGTGGAATGAGTCCAGAGAGCCGAGCTGAACCAGGTATCCAGGACATCAAGGTCCTGCTCTATATCGCACGAGCCACAACTGAGGCAGGCGGTAACATCCTCAACGCTTACCGTCTGTCCACTACAGCTACGGCAGTACCACACCGGTATCCGGTGCCCCCACCATAGCTGGCGAGAGATGCACCAGTCTCGGATATTCTCCATCCAGTTGAGGTATACCTTGTTGAAGCGCTCCGGGATAATCTTTATCCTGCCGCTGGTGACGGCTTCAATAGCCGGTTTTGCTAATGTCGCCATCTTCACGAACCACTGCTGGCTGGCTATCGGCTCGATTACGGTGCGGCAGCGATGGCAGTGACCGACGGAGTGGGAATAGGGCTCTATTTTTACCAGATACCCATCCCTCTCCAGGTCAACCAGTATCGCCTTACGGCAGGCAAAGCGGTCAAGCCCGGCATAGGGGCCGGCATTCTCATTCATAGTGGCATCGGGATTGAGTATATTTACCAGCGGCAGTCCCTGCCGCTGGGCGACATCAAAGTCCACCGGGTCGTGTGCCGGGGTAATCTTGACTGCACCGGTGCCGAACCGGGGGTCTACCGCCTCGTCAGCCACAATGGGAATCTCTCTTTTTACCGCCGGCAGGACAACCTTTTTACCCAGCAGGTCTTTGAATCTTTCATCCTGCGGGCTGACGGCTACCGCCGTATCGCCGAGTATAGTCTCGGGGCGGGTGGTGGCAACAGTGATATAGCCATCGTCATCTCCAACCAGCGGGTAGCGGACATAGTAGAGGTTGCCGGTCAGCTCCTGGTGGTCGACCTCAAGGTCGGAGAGGGCAGTGGCGCAACGGGGACACCAGTTTATTATCCGCTCTCCCCGGTAGATGAGCCCCTTATTATAAAGATTGACAAAAACAGTGCGCACCGCTTTGCTTGGTCCTGCATCCAGGGTAAATGTCTCCCGGCTCCAGTCACAGGATGCTCCCAGTCGCTGGTGCTGTCTGGAGATAGTCCCCCGGCAACTGTTCGCCCACTGCCACATCCTTTTCAGGAACTTCTCCCGGCCCAGTTGATGCCGGTCGATACCCTCTTTAGCCAGTATTTTTTCCACCACCACCTGGGCGGCGATACCGGAGTGGTCAATGCCGGGCAGCCACAGGGTCGGCTCGCCAAGCATACGGTGCCAGCGTACCATTATGTCTTCAAGGGTTGCCGTCAGGGCATGCCCCAGGTGCAGCTCGCCGGTGACATTGGGCGGCGGCATTATGATGGTGAAGGGTTTCTTTTCGGGGTTTATCCTGGGCTTGAAGTAGTCTCTCTCCAGCCATAACTTATACCACTTAGCCTCGACATCGGCTGACTCATAGGCTCTGGGCATTTCATCTTGTGTTTTTTCTAAAGTTGCCATAGAAGTTCCTGTTACTGAGAACGAATTGTTATTATTCGATGACAAACGAATTTATGACGTGACCAAAGGTTTCTTCATACTCATCATACAAAGGCTCTGCGGTAGAGCATACCAGCATATAGGTCTTGCCGTTGGCGATAAATATAGCTTGCCTCATTTTCACAGCGGCAATTGGTTTGTAAATCACTTCGTAGCCCTCTCTACCATTTACTACGATTTCTCTCTCTTCTATGATAGTCAAGCCAAGCCCCTCAAGTCCTTCCCTTAATTCCTCCCTGGCTTCTTCTAGGCTTAAGTTACTTAATTTAATTGTCACGATAAGGGTTGTTGGTGTCCCTGGCTTGGTAAACATTGCAACGCTTTCAACGTCTTCCCCTTCTACGGGCTGACTTTCCCAATCCTCAGGATACTCAAGGCCATAGCCGAACTCATAGTCATAAAGCTGGATATACCCTGACGTTACCGGGTCTGTTGGTGGTGAAGGCTGGCCTGTTTCCGTGATTGGACTTTCATCACCGCAGCCACCGATAGATACCACCAAAAGTGCCCCAGCAATCAATAAAAAGAGCCATAACTTACTTTTAGCCATTATTATCCCCCTTTGAGCAGCCCCACCACTCTATCCAATATTTTATCCGCTACTTCCCGCTTGCTCATCAGGGGCAGGTCTTCTATCTTGCCGTTTTTGTCTATTATGGTAACCTTGTTGGTATCGGCGCCAAAGCCGCAGTCTTTATCGGTAATATCGTTGGCAATAATAAGGTCAAGGCCTTTTGCCTGAAGTTTTTTTTGGGCGTTGACAATTATGTCTTCGCTCTCGGCGGCAAAGCCGACCTTGATAAAGTTTCCCTTTACTCCAGCCAGAATATCCGGCGTCTTTACCAGCCCGATGCTCAGACTGGCACTATCTTTCTTAATCTTGCTTTCGGCGGTGGTCTCCGGCTTATAATCCGCCGCCGCCGCTGCCATAATCAGGGCATCGGCATCTTTAACGGCACCTTTAACCGCCTGCTCCATTTCGTCGGCGGTATCAACCGCAACAACATCAATACCGACCGTCTCCGGCAGGCAGGTAACCGTGGTGATAAGTTTGACTTCCGCCCCCCTGTCTCTGGCGGCTGAGGCTACGGCATAGCCCATTTTGCCCGATGAGCGGTTGCCGATGTAGCGCACCGGGTCAATCGGCTCCCGTGTGCCGCCGGCGGTAACGACGATGCGTTTATCCATCAGGTCGCCGTTTTTGCCCAGCACCTGTTTGATGGTGCCGATTACTGTCTCAGTATCAGCCAGGCGGCCGACCCCCGTCTTGCCCGAAGCCAGATGCCCATAACCTGGGGCAACAAAAACAAAACCCCTCGCCTTTAGTTTTTCTATATTTTCCCGGGTAACCGGGTTGTTGAACATATTATCGTTCATCGCCGGAGCAATAATAACCGGCGCCTTCGTTGCCAGTACGGTGCAGGTGAGCATATCATCGGCCATACCGCCGGCGAGGTGGGCGATAATATTGGCTGTCGCCGGGGCTATGACCACCACATCGGCCGCCTCCGCCAGCGCCACGTGCTCAATACTGAACTCGGAAGCCATCTCCCACATGCTAGTTACCACCGGATGGCCGGTGATACTGCGCAGCGTCAGCGGAGTGATGAACCTGGTGGCGGAGTCGGTCATAACCGCCTCAACCCTGGCCCCCGCCTGGGTCAGCTTGCTGGCGATATCAGCCGCTTTATAGGCAGCAATACTGCCGGTTACACCCAGCACTACGGTTTTATTTGCCAGCAATGTTTTCTCCTTAAGAATAGTGAAAATTCCCTTAGGGTGCAGTGCCTTTAAGTCTACCCTTAAACAGCCGTTGGCTGCAAGATCAGTCCTGGTTCATGCG
>DAOUSH010000134.1 GCA_030627335.1 Dehalococcoidia bacterium
GTAGAAAAGACTCTCTCTCTGGCTGGCAACCGCAAGACACCGGTTATCGCCGATATTGGCACCGGCTGTGGCGCCATTGCCGTCAGCCTGGCGGTAAACCTGCCACGAGCCAGGATTTATGCTACCGATATCTCGGCTACCGCCATTGAGGTAGCCGCAGTAAACTGTCGTAAACATGAGGTGGTTGACAGAATCCGCCTCCTTTGTGGCAATATGCTGGAACCGCTACCCGAACCGGTCGACTTCATCGTCGCCAATCTACCTTATGTTAAGTTATCGGACATAGACGACCGCTGCCCTGAGCCATTACTGGCACTTGATGGCGGCGCCGACGGCCTGGAAAAGATAAAGCGTCTGATTCACCAGGTAGAGGGAAATCTCAATCCCGGTGGTTGCCTGCTTCTTGAGATGGGGCTGGGGCAGAGAGAAGCGATAATCAGCCTTCTGCACCGCCTTTTTCCCACCGCCGGGCTGGAGGTAACCCCCGACCTGAGCGGTATCGACCGCATGGTGAGTATGTTACTTCCGTGCTAAGAAGGCTTTACAGAGGATGAAACAGATGTAATGAATATTATTGTCTGCATCAAACAGGTTGCCGACCCCGAAGCCCCGCCATCCAGCTTCAAAATAGATACCGTCGCCAACAAAGTGGTGCCACTAGCGGATATTCCACCGGTTCTCGACCCCTACAGCGAGTATGCCGTGGAAGCCGCTCTGAGGCTCAAAGATGCCCATAGCGGCATGGTAACAGCTATAAGCCTGGGGGCGGGCTTGCTGAGAGAGGTAATAAAGAAACCTCTGGCAATGGGAGCCGACGAGATCGTCCTGCTGGAGGATGAGGCTTTCGCCGGTGGTGATAGCTGGTCAACAGCCTACGCACTTGCGGCGGCGATAAGAAAGATAAGCAACTACGACCTCATTCTCTGCGGTCGCCAGTCCGCCGACTGGGATGCCGGGCAGGTAGGCTCCGGCATCGCCGAGTTTCTTGGCCTGCCGATTATAACCCTGGCACGCCAAATAGACATATCCGACGGTAGGGCGAGGGTGGTAAGGGTGACCGCCGACGGCTACGAAGTCATGGAAACAACACTGCCGGCGGTGATTACGGTAAGCAACGAGATTGGCGAACCCCGCTACCCGACCATCAGGGGCATCTTGGCATCCAAAAAGAGGGAGCCAACCGTCTGGAAGCCAGTTGACATCGGTCTTGAGCCGTCACAGGTCGGCGCTGCCGGGCGTCGCTGCCGTCTGGTCAGGCTCTTCCAGCCAGCCCGCGAGGGCAGTTGCCAGATGATAGAGGGTGAGACCCCGGAAGAGACGGCGATCAAGCTGGCTGAGGGGTTGAAGCAGGCAAAGCTGCTCTAATAGCGAATCAGGGAAAGGCAAAAAAGTGGCGGAGTATAAAGGTGTTCTGGTATTGGCTGAGGTCACCGGTGACAGGCTATCGCCGATGGCTATGGAACTGCTCGGCTGTGGCCGAAAGCTGGCTGACGACCTTCAAGAAAATTTATACGCCGTTCTCCTGGGCGACGGCATAACCAATCTGGCACAGTCAGCCATCTCCTTCGGCGCCGATAGTGTATATACCGTTGACGACCCGGCGCTTAAAGGCTACAGCAACGGCTTATACGCCCAGGCTATGGAAAGCGTGGTAAA
>DAOUSH010000100.1 GCA_030627335.1 Dehalococcoidia bacterium
AGAGAAGCGATCCTTTCTTGAGATCAGTAAAAATAGTTAATATTCCAGAGACTCAAACCAATAAGCCGCTTACGTTGAAGTCAATACCAAAGATTAAGCACAATATGGTGTTGGACAATCTTCATTTCAATATTATGGACACTATGCATAACCTTGCCGGTAAAAAAAATGTGATTGCATATCCAAGTATAACACCCGTAATCTTTGATCCGGTTTCCGGCAAGTTAAACTCGGTCAGTTTGTTAATCATGGAGATTCTTGCCCTTTGTGATGGAACAAACAATGTAAAACAGATCGCCTCTGAATTATCGAAAAAATACGATGCTGCAAAATCTACAATAGAAGAATACTGTATTTCTTTTTTGGGACATCTATCAAAGGAAGAATATATCCTTCTCTAGTATATCTGCTCTGGCCTGTTCCCTACCCCCAATAGTAATACCGTCCTTTAAATCGTTACTGTGACCTGTCCCATAAAGTGTACCAGTTGCTAAGTTAGAGTTACCAGCATAACAGCCTCTGTAGCAGGTAGCCGATAATCAAGCTCACTTGTGGAGCTGAGGAGACTCGAACTCCTGACTTCCTCCTTGCAAAGGAGGCGCTCTCCCGACTGAGCTACAGCCCCGTATTGATTATTATAGCAATGCCGTTACCTGCTTAGCAATTAGTTGAGCTAACGGCGGGGTTATTTATATGAAATCAGACGGCAAGCCGTCTTTTTATCTCAAGGACGGCGTCGATTGCGGACAAGCCACCTTCCAGGATGCACTCCTCGGCGTGGCTGAAATCAGCCATCCCGATACCAGCCATCCGTGGCTCGATTATTACATCGGCCCCATTGAGGCTGGCTTCGACGACCTGAGAATTGTTGATGCTGAATATCTTCATTATAACGCTGAATATATTGGGCTCTTTTGTTGCTGATTTTCCCTCGGAATCAGATTCTTTTAGATAGACCGCCCCCGGCATCCTATTCAGGCGTGGCGTTACATTGACGGCAATGATGAAATCGGCGCCCATATCTTTGAGCACACTTACCGGTACCGGGTTCACCAGGCCGCCATCAACCAGATACCTTTCCCCATATTTGACGACGGAAAATATTATGGGCACCGAGATGCTGGCTCTGACTGCTTCCAGCACCGAGCCCTGGTTGATGACCACTTCTTCCCCGGTTATTACATCGGTGGCTACGCAGGCAAAGGGCATCTTGAGCTCGTCGAAGTTTACATCACCGATGATTGACTTGAGCAGCTTTTTAATCCTGTGGCCGGCGATGAAGCCGCTTCTGGGCAGAGCCAGGTCTATCACCTGGGCTCGCTGTTTCCAGTCCCAGCTTTGGGCTAGCTTTTTCAATTCATCGGTGTTCTTCCCCTGGGCATAGATAGCACCAACGGCGGCGCCGGCGCTGGTGCCGGCAATCATATCTATGGGGATATTACTCTTTTCCAGTATTTGCAGCACACCGATGTGAGCCATTCCTCTGGCGGCACCGCCCCCCAGAGCCAGTCCGACCTTTCTTTTCTTCATATCTGACTTACCTTAAAAGCCTAGCCCCACAGATCTTCGATGTCTTTTGCCGCCTGTTCCTGGCTGCTTTCGCTTCCGCTGGCGCTAAAGCGTTTATAGGACTCGGCAGAGCCGTATTCGCAGGGCTTAAAGGCTACCGGCATAGGCACGGCGTGACCGAAGATGAGAGCCTGCTGTTTGCTGGCCAGCTTGGCTAGCACCGATTTCAGCTCGCTCTTGCCGGAGACGCCGGACAGGACACTGTCTATATCCCGCTCGTTATCCAGAAGGCAGGTTATCTTGGTGCCGATCTGCGACATAACCTCGCTGTCGATGCCGCTGGGGCGCTGGTCGATCACCAGCAGGGTGGCGTTGTACTTGCGCATTTCACGGGCGATGGTGCCGAAGATAGTCTGCCCGGCTATCTCCGGGTTGAGGAACTTGTGTGCTTCCTCAATGGTGATAACCAGTGGAATCGGGGGCTTGGTGTCTTCAGCCATAGCTCTTTCGGTGAGCTCCCGGTAGCGGTCATAGATACGGCGGGTGAGCAGGTTAGCCACCAGGATATAGGCGGTTATGTCCTTATATCTACCGAACTCAAGGACTACGTTTATTCCCCGGCCAAGATAACCGATAATCTCACTAACGGCTGGCTTGTCAACGTGGTGCTCCATAAAGGGAAGTCTGCTTATGGTATTCAACCCTCTTTTCAGGTTCTGGAAGGTGCTCTCGTGGATGTCCATCTCTTTCAGGATGGTTTTGGTTTCCTCGGAGGCGTCCAGCGCAAGGGTCTGCCGCAGCCAGTCTTTCCCCAGTCTTCGTTTGAGGGAATAGGTCGCTTCCACCGCCGGCTCGGTGAGGTTGAGGGTCTGGCGGAGTAGCACCATATCTTCCGGCTCGATTTCATCGTAACCTATTTTTACCACAAAGTCGGTGCTGACCTTGCGCCGCCTTGAGCTTTCCTCATCCAGGGTAAATACCGCCACCCTTGACTGAAAGAGCTGTTTTAGGGCTTTGACCTTGCGCCCTCCCTCGCTTGTGCCCTCCCAGCCGTACTCGTTGTGCATATCGAAAACAAGATTTACGGCGGCGCTCTTCTGCAATATGCCGATGAGCAGCATCCGGGTGAGGAAGGTCTTGCCGGTGCCGCTCTTGCCGAAGATACCGTTACTGCGCTTGACCATCTCGGGCAGGTTGAGACACAGCTTGGTCTCCATATCTAAAGGATTGCCAATCCAGAACCTCTCCCTGTCCTCTTTGCCGAAGACCAGTTCTATATCCCGGTCTGAAGCCAGACACACCGGCGAGAAGTGGCTGGGGACGGTCTTGACCGG
>DAOUSH010000068.1 GCA_030627335.1 Dehalococcoidia bacterium
CTCGAGCACCCTTTTTTGAGCCGGGGTAAGCTCGAAGGGTAACGAGCCGAGAAAAGCCCCCAGCATTGGTTCCTTGGTGGTGAAGGGATTGCTTGGCTGGTCTTCCTGCCAGCGTCGCTTCCTGTTGAGGACACCGAGTTGCAGGAGGAAGAGCTCGTCAAATGCCAGGCGATACCTGGCCATTACCTTCATTGCTTCGTCTTCGGGAAAGTGCGCCTGAGAGATAGCCTGTGTCAGCTCCAAAAGGTTGCATTGCTGTCTTAATGAAGGCGGCAGGAAGTCGTTCACCCTGGGAGACCAGTGGTCGACGACCTCCTTCATCAGCTTTCTTACCTGGCGGGGATATAGCCCCCGGGTGAGGGGATAGAGGGGGACCAGACGCCCGGCATGGATGAGCTCTCTATCCTCCAGCAGTTCCCACTCAGGGGATTCAAACACCGGTCGTCCCTTATATATACCCACCCGTCCGCTGAGGACGACCTGTTTGTTGGTCGTCAGTTGCTTGACCAGATAGGGATTGTTGAACCAGACTGCCCTTACATTGCCGGTGTCATCACCGACGATAACCTCGGTACTGCGCCGACCGCCGAGCCTGACCTCACGTACCTGCCATATATTGGCGATAATGGTCTCCTCCTTGCCCTCGGCGAGATGGGAGATTGTTTTCGAGAGGCTGTAGTCAAGGTGGCGGTTGGGGAAGAAATAGAGCAGGTCACGAACCGTGCTGACACCCAGCTTATTAAATTTGGTCGCCAGGTTCTGGTTTATGCCCTTTATAATGGTAATGGGTGAATCAAGGGAATAAGTGGTCTCTGTCGTTTTTGTTCTTGGCTTTGAGGACGGTGAAACGGTTATTGCAGGTGGCTTGGTTTTGCCCTTCTTGGCCGTTGTCTTTTCTGCTATTGATAAAAAGTCGAGTATATCATCGACCTGCTGTCTCCGTTGCTGCTGGTTGAGGGAGGCGTAGGCGGTCTTATAGGGACAGAGATCGCGAAAGCTTCGCAAGAGATCGGGGTCGGTTATTGCACCTTCTGCTTGCTCCGCCCATTTGGCCAGAAATCTATCAAGACCACCAATTACCGCTGAATCTGAATAGCCCTTCTTGCACTCAAGCTCAAGAACCTTGCGTAGCGGCGTAGAATCTATTGGCAAGAACCCTTCTCCATTCGCTGTGGCTGTTAACTAGAGGCGGGAGAAATGTAACTCGGGAAGGTGTAGAGATGGCAGGGAAATGATCTTCCTCGGCTTCTCCCCCTCTTTGACTTCCTGACCGAGGCTGGTTACCTTTTCCCTTAAGGCTAGGACCAGGGTGCCAGGCCCGCCATGAACCCCCAGCGCCGGTCCCAGTCGGGATACATGGATGGAGCTCCTATCAAAGAAGGCGCTGATACGCTCCTTGAGTGTCTGGGCATCATCGGGTGTGGTGCTGTGGACAACGGCTACTTCCTGGACATTGACGGAGTTTTTCAGGTTATTAATCAAGCGCTCTATGCCCTTGGCACGGGTGCGGGCGATGCCTGCGGGGTGCAGTTCACCATCACGCATAGTGAGCATTGGTTTTATACTCAGCACACTGCCCAGCAGGGCTTTAGCCTTACCGATACGTCCTCCCCGAAGCAGGTATTTAAGAGTGTCAAAAATCCCCCAGAGATGTGTATGGGGGATAGATCGCCTCAATTCCTCTATTATATTGGACAGGCTCTCCTCAGCCTTCGCCATTCTGGCTGCCAGAATGGTTATCAATCCCAAGCCCATAGAGACCGAAAGTGAGTCTACCACGGCGATGCGGTTGCCACCGCTTGCCATGTCCTTGCCCTGCAATGCCGAGCTATAGAGGCCGCTTAGTTTACTGGTAGCCTGTATGGAGACTATCTCATCAGTCTCCTTGAGTAGCTTTTTATAGACATCGGCGAAATCGGCTGGTGGTGGCTGGGAGGTGGTAGCCGGGATATTTTCGTTCACCATTTTCTGGTAGACCTCGTCTTGGCTGATATCGACCCCGTCTCTATAGGTCTTGTTGCCGAAGCCGACGTAGGCGGGCACTATAGTGATGCCCAGCTCCTGAATCAGGTCTGGAGGCAGGTCGGCGGTGCTGTCGGTTACAATCTTGACTGCTATAGTATGATCTCCTTTATGCTACGGCTATTCGATTGAGATAATATATTCATAGTGCGGTTGACCGCCGTTGACTACCTCGACCTGCAGGTTAGGGTATTGCGCTGAGATAGTATCGTTTATTTCGTTTGCCTCAGCCTCTTTAGCCTCATCCCCGTAGTAGATGGTGACAACGTCAGCCTTGTCCGGTTCTGCTTTAGCCAGGACTTCATATACCACTTCGGCCGTCTTATCGCCCACGGCTATCAAGGCTTCATCAAGGAAGCCGATGGCCTGCTTCTTCTTGATAGAAAGACCATTCAGCTTGGTGGAGCGCACGGCATGGGTAACTTCTATAGACTTCACCGTTGATAGTGCCTCGGTCATAATGTTGACATTCGTTTCAAAGTCGGCTTCATAGTCGAAAGCTAGCAGCGCCGCTACCCCCTGGGGTATTGTTTTGGAAGGCACTACCTTGACGTTTTTTGTCGTCAGGGACTGGACCTGCCCGGCGGTAAGCACTATGTTCTTGTTGTTGGGCAGGATGATGACCTTGTCCGATGCCGATTTTTCCGCAGCCTGGAGCAGGTCTTTGGTGCTGGGGTTCATCGTTTGTCCGCCGGGGACGACAGCGGTTACCCCCAGACTGGAAAAGACCTCGATGAGCCTTTCCCCGGGGACGACGGCGACGATGGCTACCCCCGTTGCCGGGGCTCTTTGCCTCTGCATCTCCAGGAAGTCCTGGTGCTGTTCGTCCATGTTGCGGATGTTGACACTGTGTATGGTGCCCAGTGAGGTTACATAACGAACAACATTACCCGGGTTCAGGGTGTGAATATGAACCCTGACCGTACTCTCGTCACCGACTACAATCAGGGATTCCCCCTTTCGCTTGAGACTCTTTCTCAATTTATCCGGGTTAAGATCCCGCCCTTTAAGCATAAACTCGGTGCAGTAGCCGAAGGGAATCTCCTCAATGGCTATCCTTTCCGGTGCCGTGAATACCATAGGGGTAAGCGGTATATTGCTGGCTATCATCTGGGGCTTGCGGAACTGCATCATCTCCGCCTCGCCGTTCAGATAGCGCAAAGCGCCCTCAAGCAGGGTGTACAAACCCTGCCCACCGGCGTCGACCACCCCGGCTTCCTTGAGGACGGGGAGAAGTCGGGGAGTATTGGCTACAGATTCGTTGGCGGCGTTGACCGCCGCTTCCATAACCGATATCACATCATTCTTGTCTTTAGCCGCCTGCTCTTGGGCGGCGGCGGCGGCATCTTTAATCACGGTGAGGATAGTCCCCTCTACCGGGTTGCTCAATCCCTTGTAAGCCATCACCGATGCTTGCGATAGGGCATTAGCCAGGTCGCAACCGTTGAAGGTATCCTTGCCGGCCAGACCCTGGGCTAGGCCGAGCCATATCTGCGACAGGATTACCCCGCTGTTGCCGCGGGCTCCTATCAGGGCACCTTTAGCCATGGCCTGGGATACCACCGAGATTTTACCGTTGGTGGTTCTGTCGGCTTCCTCAATGGTGGAATGCATGGTGAGCAGCATATTGGTTCCGGTGTCGCCGTCGGGCACCGGGAAGACATTAAGGGCATCTATATCGGAAGCGCTCTTTTCCAGCCAGTTGGTGGCGGCAGTGAACATTTCACGGAAATCCCGTCCGTTTATACTGTTCCCCTGTTTCATATTACGCCGTCCTTTTTAAAGGTACGCATCATTTGCCACCTCTCATTTGCCAAGTCTGTGTGGTTATGATAGTATAACGCAGGGATTGTACATCAATATTCCATTCAAGTCAAAGGGAGACAACCTGATTTATGAAATGTGAATTATGTGATAAATCGGCTCAGTTCGGTAATAATGTCAGCCATTCCAA
>DAOUSH010000020.1 GCA_030627335.1 Dehalococcoidia bacterium
AGACGCCGAAAAACTGCGCAACGAGATGGCAAAGCTCATCGGCAAAGAGCCGTTGGCAACCATCGACTACATCTCCATTGCCGATAACGAAACTCTTGAGGAATTAAAAGAAGTCCGACCATCAGCGCTGGTCTCACTGGCAGTTAAGATTGGCAAGACAAGGCTTATAGATAATGTGGTGTTTGGGATGAGTGCTTACTCCCTCACCAGCCCCATAAGCCCCAGCATTGCCAGAAAAGCTAAGCCGGCGCCGAGGTAAAACGGAGCCGCCGGATTGACCGCATCCCACAGCCAGCCGGCGATGAGGCTTGCCGGTAGCAGCGTCATCCCGACGACGCCGTGATAGAAACCATAGGCAGTGCCCCTCTTCTCTGCAGGCACCAGGTCGGCGACAAAAGCCCTCGCCACCCCCTCCACGATGCCGTAATAGATGCCATAGGCGGCAAAGAGCAGCCATATCTGCCACAGGCTGGTGGACAGGGCAAAGCCGAGGTATACCAGGGCATATATCGCCCAGCCAATGGTGATAATACGCCTTCTGCCCAGTTTATCCGACAGCCTGCCCGCCGGCCATGAGACAGCGGCATAGGTGACATTGAAGAGAACCAGCATCAGGGTAACCTGTACGAGTGGTGCTTCCAGATCCTGCGCCCTCAGTATAACGAAGAAATCGCTGGAATTGCCCAGCGTAAAGACAGCCATCACCGCCAGAAAAAGCTTGAACCGAATGTCAAAGCCAGCCTTATTCCTGCCCTGCTCAACCCCCGCCTGATCATCATCCTTTGTTTGGGCTTTTTTTCTCCCCTCGCGGACGAAGAAAAGGAGCACCAGCACCGCCAGCACCGCCGGCACGATTCCGACCAGCACCAGCCAGTGGTAGGTCTCCAGCCCCAGCTCCAGCCCTCCTCCCTGCACCTGATATATGATAACGGCGGCTATTATCAGCCCCAGGGCGGCACCAACGGTATCCATCGCCCTATGCAAGCCAAAGCCCCGCCCCCTTTCCCCAGCGGCAACGGAATCGGCTACCAGTGCGTCACGCGGCGAACTGCGCAAGCCCTTACCCATCCTGTCCCCGAACCTTACCGCCAGCACAGCACCCCAGCTACTAGCCATATACATAAAGGGCTTGGCTAAAGTGGAAACGCTATAGCCCAACAACGCCAGGGGTTTCCTTTTGCCAATGCGGTCGCTTACCCAGCCGCTCAAAATCCTGAGGAGGGCGTCGGCACTCTCCGATAAGCCGCCGACGAAGCCGATAACGGTAGCCGCCGCACCCAGCACATTTGACAGGAAAAGGGGGATGAGGGTAAATATCATCTCACTGCTGATGTCGGTCAGCAGGCTGACCAACCCCAGAAAAAAGACGTTGGGGTTAAGCCCGAAGACCTTCCCGCGCTTGGAGGGTTCGCTATTACCGATAGATTTACTCACCAATGCACATCAGTTATATATTACATTCGCCTACCGAGGAAATGCTAGGTAAAGTTTTTTATAACCGCTTTAACTTGAGGCTCTGCCAATGCTTTTTTCTCCAGGTCCTTCAAACCGGTAACTATAGAAAGCATCTTATAGCCATCTTCCAGGACGCCATACACCATTATCGGCATAAATGCCAGAACGACGCCGTCAATCTCCTTATAATAGAATGACTTGTCAATTACCGCAGAGGTCCGACTCCAATATATTTTGGGCTCATTCGGATTTGATGGATTGCACCACTCGGGCGGAGTGGAGGCAGCCGTGCCGACGCATGTAAATGGGCGAACTTCATATATCAAACACAGGTTATTATACAGAAAAGGACAGGGGGTATTCTGACCCTGATATCGCTTCGTTTCCTCCACAAATTTCTTATACTCCTCTTCGCCGGCTCCGTCAGCACTCTTATCCAGCCATGACTGGGCGCACTTCTTGAATATGTCCCCGTTTTTTCTCAGTTTTTTTCTCCAATCCTTATAATTCTCAAGGAAGGTAGCAAGAGCAGATTCATTTTGATAAAGGTGGTATACTATCGCCTCACATTCCTGAATGCTAGCCTGCATATACAATAAACAACAGTATGCGCAGCCCTTTGGGCAGGTAATAGTTTCGCCATCCTTTGCTGCCGCCCGTATCTGGTCAGCCTGCATTTCTTTGATTATTCCCTTCTTCTTCTCTATATATTTAACACAGAAATTCCGCCGCCTTTGTCCGATGTCACCCTTGTAGGCTATCTCCCTGTTTAGCCTTATGGGGTCTATTCCTTTAACTCGCTGAGCATGACCTGGCATATTTACCTCCCCTTCTCCAGATTTATCACATATTCTTGTTTAACCCATCCCAATTCCTGTAACTGCCACTCATAGATTACTACGCCCCAGATACAATTTCAAATACTTTCTTGTAAAACGCTCCTATTTTTGAAAAGAAACCTGCTTGACACTCCCTTCCAGCAAAAGCTAAAATATCTCCTGTGCCGAGGTAGCTCAGCCGGTAGAGCAGCGGACTGAAAATCCGCGTGTCCCCAGTTCGATTCTGGGCCTCGGCACCAACCCATCAATAAGAGGCGACGAATCCAGCCCGGCCGAAGTGGCGGAATAGGTAGACGCGACAGTCTCAAAAACTGTTGAGGGGCAACTCTCGTGTCGGTTCGAGCCCGACCTTCGGTACCAGCCCCAAGTCATATTGAGAAGCTATATGATATACTGAAGCCGATGCCGAGTTGTGTAGTGGTAGCACGGAGGACTTTGAATCCTTTAGCCCTGGTTCGAATCCAGGCTCGGCAGCCATACTCCCCAATAGCTCAACGGTAGAGCAGGCAGCTGTTGATCTGCCCCCAGTAGTGATACCACTTCTTAAATCATTAAGTGCCATTTTGGAAGCAGTGTCCCACATCGAGGAAACCAAAAGCCTCATAAAGCAGGTAAGGCGTGTCACCAGGCGTAAATTCACTCCGGAAGAGAAGGTTCGTATCGTACTGGAAGGTTTTCGCCATGAGGTACCGATAAAGGATTTATGCCGCAGAGAAGACATCCGCCCGAACGTATATTATGCCTGGCTCAAGGACTTTATGGAGACTGGTAAGGAGAGGATGACCAGGGACACGGTTCGTGACACTATCAGGGCTGAGGTGGATATCCCCGGGAGAACGTACTCTAACTGGATAAGGTGAGAGAAAGGAGGCAAAGCAGAGAACACTACAAGCAAGACACGGGCACAACCGGAAACTGAGGGAGCTTGACAGGCTTAATTTAACTAGCTAAAGTGTCCGTAAACAAGTCGTGCCATAAATGCTGACGGCGCACAATGTAGAGACCAAAGCGAGGTTATGTCAATGATTGTGTCAAAGAGGATAGTCCTTCACTTCCCCGGCCGTCTGGTAGAAAAACCAATAGTCTACCGGCTGATTAAGGACTACGAGCTCGAATTAAACATCCTCAAGGCTTCCATCATCCCGGACGAGGAAGGTTTGATGGTACTGGAACTGCGGGGCGAACAGGCTAACTACGATAACGGCATTAAATACCTGGCCAAAGCCGGAGTAAGGATTCAGTCTCTGGGGCAGAACGTTCTCCGCAACGAAACAAGGTGCACCCACTGCGGCGCCTGTATAACCATCTGCCCTACCGGAGCCTTCGAGCTCGACCACGCCACCAGATATGTCACCTTTAACGATGACAAATGCATCGCCTGCGGATTGTGCCTCAAGGCCTGCCCGCCACGGGCGATGGAACTGCACTTCTAAGCCCATGTACCAGCCGAGGGATTACCGACACTGGGTTCAAGGCAGGGAACTGGTCTCCTTCAACGTAGTGGTAAAGGAGACCGACCTGTATATCCGAGCCTCATCCGACCTCAGTATTAAAGCCCGGAAACTGGTGCTTGAATACCGCAGACAGCTGGAAGGCTACATTGCACAATACCCCTCGTTTGCCAGCTCACTGAAACCACTACCGGTAGCCGAAGAGGCACCGCCGATTGTCAGAGAAATGGCAGACGCAACCCGAAAGTTCAGCGTTGGGCCTATGGCATCGGTCGCCGGCGCCATAGCCCAATTCGTCGGCTGCGGACTGCTTTGCCATTCGCCCGAGGTAATCGTCGAGAACGGCGGCGATATATTTATAAATAGTTCAAAGGACAGGGTAGTCGCCATCTATGCCGGCAAGTCCCCCTTAAGCGGCAGACTAGGGCTGGAAATCAATGGGGAGGAGACGCCCCTTGGGATCTGCACCTCATCGGGTACGGTAGGCCACTCCCTCAGCATGGGGCGTGCCGACGCCGTGGTCGTCGTCGCCGAGTCCGCCACCATGGCTGATGCCGCGGCTACGGCTATCGGCAACATCATCTCCCAGGCCGAAGACATCCCCGCCGGCATCGAAATGGCTCAGAGTAATCAGGAGCTAATCGGGGTATTAATCATCAAGGACGACAAGATAGGCATCTGGGGCAGGATAAAGATATGCCATCTCCCCAATCCTGAGCGTAATCTTGACACAGTAACCAGCCCAAACCTATAATTGCCGTGTCCTGCAATATCAGCCATCGGGAGGGAGTGTGAACAAGCCGATTCGTGTAGTACCAGCCATCCTGACCGATGACCCCGAAGCCCTTAAGTCAATGGTCCGTCAGGCGGAGACCTTTACCGACTGGGTCCAGTTCGATATTATGGACGGAAAGTTCGTTCCCTCTCATAGCATAACCGGCGAGCATATTGCCAGCCTCAAGACGAATCTAAGATGGGAAGTCCACCTTATGGTGCAACATCCGGAGGACTA
Organism: Dehalococcoidia bacterium; assembly: GCA_030627335.1. Taxonomy (GTDB): domain Bacteria; phylum Chloroflexota; class Dehalococcoidia; order Dehalococcoidales; family W693; genus W693. The sequence continues at coordinate 4,758 of DAOUSH010000020.1, forward strand.
CCTTGAAGGCTTCCGGCGGGCGGGAGCGCATAGGGTAATCTTCCACTACGAAGCCACCGCCTCACCACAAGAGGTCATATCGCAGGCCAAGAGCCTTAATATGGATGTCGGGCTGGCGGTTAACCCCGATACCCCTATCCCTGACATCTCTCCCCTTATTGACGGACTGGATTGCGTGCTCTTTATGTCCGTCCATCCCGGCTTCTACGGCAGTAAATTTGTACCCGACGTGCTGGATAAGGTGGCTGATTTCCGCCTTGCGTATCCCGATATGGAAATCGGCATAGACGGCGGTGTTAAAGAAGGTAATATCGCCCGGGTCGCCCGGTCAGGAGCGAACTCTATCTGCGTCGGCAGTGCCATCTTCTGTCAGGAACAGCCCAGGGAGAGCTATAATCGTCTGATAGCTCTGGCTAATGGAGACTCAAGCCCTCTTTAGCAGCCTCTCGGCTTCTTCCGCCACACGCTGAGCAGTCAAACCAAATTGCTTGTATATTTCCTTATACGGAGACGATACGCCGAACCGGTCTATACCGATGGCGGTACCATCGCTACCCACATATCTCTCCCAACCCATCGTTACTGCCGCTTCTATGGATACCCTTGCCTTGATTTCAGGCGGTAATATGCTGTCTCTGTACTCTGCCGGCTGGGCATCAAACAGCTCCCAGGAAGGCAGTGACACGACACGTGCGGCGATACCCTTCTCCTTAAGCAATCTCCACGCCTCCAGGGCGATGTGAACCTCGGAGCCGGTGCCGATGAGGATAACCTCCGGTGACGCTTCCGTCTGCCATAGTATGTAACCGCCACGCCGTACTCCGCTTGCTGAAGCCAGTTTTTTTCTATCCAGCGCCGGCAGTTTCTGTCGTGTCAGTATCAGAGCCGTCGGTCCCTGGCAACGCTGGAGAGCGACCTTCCAGGCTTCCACTGTCTCGGTAGCGTCAGCGGGGCGGAGCACCACCAGCCCCGGCACAACCCTCAGCCCGGCCAGTTGCTCTATAGGCTGGTGGGTCGGCCCATCCTCCCCCAGCCCGACCGAGTCGTGGGTAAATATAAATATCACCCTCTGCTTCATAAAGGCGGCTAACCGCACCGGCGGCCGCATATAGTCGTAGAAGATGAGAAAAGTAGCGGTGTATGGAATAATGCCCCGATGCAAAGCCATACCGTTGGCGATGGCGCCCATGGCGTGCTCTCTGACGCCGAAGTGTAGATTATGGCCGCAGTAGTCGTCGACCCCGAAATGCCCCTTTTCTTCTATATTTGTCTTGGTAGAGGGGGCCAAATCCGCCGCGCCGCCGACCAGTGCGTGAACCTTCTGCGAAACGATGTTTATCACCTTCCCCAGGGCTTCACGCGTAGCCATCGGCTTGTCCTCGTTTAGAAACAGTCCGTCCAAATCACTATCCCAGCCATCGGGCAGGTCTCCACTCAGATCGTTCTCCAACTTGCGAGCTTCCTCGGGGTAGGCATTACGGTATGCCTCCAGCCGCTCCAGCCATTCCGCCTGCCGCTGCTTCCCCCACTCCTGTGCCTGACGCAAATGCTTTAGCGCCTCAGGCGGCACCGCAAAAGGCTCTTTATACTGCCAGCCGAGCCTCTCTTTTGTCAGCGCCACCTCGGCCTCCCCCAGCGGCTCGCCGTGCGCCTGTCCGGTGCCCTCACGGTTGGGGCTGCCGTAGCCGATAATCGTCTTGCAGATTATCAGACTGGGGTGAACTTCATCGGCCTGAGCCTCTCTTATTGCCGCATCAACGGCGGCTATATCCATGCCATCGATGGGACCGATTGCCTGCCAGCCATAAGCCCTGAACCTCTGCCCGACATCCTCTGTAAAGGTAATATCGGTATCTCCTTCAATGGAGATGTCGTTGTCGTCATAGAGATATATAAGCTTACCCAGTTGCAGAGTCCCGGCCAGCGATGCCGCCTCTGAGGAGACGCCCTCCATCAGGTCGCCGTCGGAGACAATGGCATAGGTATAATGGTCAATAATACTATGCCCGAGGCGGTTGTAGTGCC
>DAOUSH010000033.1 GCA_030627335.1 Dehalococcoidia bacterium
CCAGGCGGTCTATAAATCTGTGGCTTTCCTCACCATCAATACCCATCCTGACATCATGCTGTGCCCCGATAGCGACAAAGACGGCATCATAGCCCTGCTGAAAAAGGCTTTCAATATAGTGAATCTCAACGTCTGTTTTTATCTCGACGCCAAGGTTTTCTATCTCCTTGATTTCCGCCTTCAATACGCTCTTGGGTAAACGATATTCCGGTATAGCCATCCGCAGCATACCCCCAGGTTCGGGGAGAGCTTCGAATATGGTTACCGAGTGTCCCAGCTTAGCAAGGTAATATGCCGCCGTCAGCCCAGCTGGACCCGAGCCGACTATAGCCGCCTTTTTGCCCGTTGCCGGGGCGGCGACCGCCCTCTTCTTCCACAGATTACCGCCGTGCTCGGCGGCATAACGCTTAAGCTCCCTTATAGCAATGGCTTCGTCCAGCTGTCCACGCCGGCATTTAGCCTCGCAGGGGTGAAAACAGACCAGCCCGCAGACCGAAGGGAAGGGTATCTTTTCCCGGATTACCGCCAGTGCTTCATCCGGCCTGCCCTGCTCAATAAAGCGGATGTAGCGCGGTACATCTATCCCGGCCGGGCAGGTGTGACTGCAGGGCGCCTTGACCAGCCCTTTACAGACAGCCGCCCGGCAGTGGTGCTTTTTAATATGCTCCTCATACTCATCCCGGAAGTAGCGCAACGTGGTCAACACCGGGTTAGGCGCCGTCTGTCCCAAACCGCACAGTGAGCCGGCTTTTATTGAATTCGCCAGTTCCAGAAGCAGGTCGATATCCTCCATCCGGCCCTGGCCATTGCATATCCTCTCCAGTATCCCCAGCATCTGCTTCGTTCCCAGGCGGCAGGGAGTGCACTTACCGCACGACTCCGACTGGGTGAAGGAGAGAAAATAGCGGGCGATGTCTACCATACAGGTATCCTCGTCCATTATCACCATGCCGCCGGAGCCCATAATCGAGCCGGCTTCAGTCAGTGACTCATAATCAACCGGGAGGTTTAGATGACTGGCAGGCAAACAGCCACCGGATGGCCCACCGGTCTGCACCGCCTTAAAGCGCCTGCCGTCGGCAATACCGCCCCCGATTTCATAGATTACCTCCTGAAGGGAGACGCCCATCGGTACCTCAACCAGCCCGCTATTGGCAATCTTGCCGGTCAGGGCAAAGACGACCGTCCCCCGGCTCTTCTCGGTGCCGATGCCAGAGTACCAGTCGGCACCCCGGGCAATGATAACCGGCACGGTTGCCAGGGATTTTACATTATTTATTACCGTCGGCTTGCCCCATAATCCCACTTCGGTAGTGCGAGGACGGGGGGAAGGTTTCGGCATTCCCCGTTTCCCTTCAATGGAGAGAATCAGGGCGGTAGACTCGCCACAGACAAAGGCCCCGGCACCTTCCTTGACGTGTATGCGAAAACTGAAACCGGAGCCAAATATGCTATCACCAAGAAAACCCTTCTCTTCAGCCTGTCTTATGGCAAGCCGTACCCTTTTCACCGCCAGTGGGTATTCGGCTCTGATATAGATATACCCATCGGTGGCACCGATGGCATAGGCAGCGATAGCCATGCCCTCGATAACGGTATGGGGGTCACCCTCCAGCGTGCTGCGGTCCATAAAAGCACCGGGGTCGCCTTCATCGGCGTTGCAAATCATATACTTCTGGTTACCAGGGGCATCACGGCAGGATTGCCATTTCCGGCCGGTGGGAAAACCGGCACCACCCCGCCCCCGCAGGCCGGAACGCTTGACCTCGTCAATGACCTGCTCCGGGGTCATATCAAGCACAGCCCGGCGCAGAGGCTGATAGCCGCCGACAGCGATATAGTCCTCAATCCTCTCCGGATTGATGCGGCCACAGTTGCGCAGTATGATACGCCGCTGCTTTTTATAGAAGTTGATGTCTTTATAATGCGGGATTGCTTCACCACTGGCCGGGTCTTTATAGAAGAGGCGGGCTACCGGCTTACCATCCCTGATATGATACTGGATAATCTCTGGAACATCGTCCAGGCTAACATGGGCATAGAAGATACCCTCGGGCTCGATAATGACAACGGGTCCCTGGGAGCAGAAGCCGTGACAGCCGGTGAAGTCCACCTTCACCCCATCCAGCCCCAACTCGGCTAGCCCTTCCTCCAGCGCTTCTCTTATCTCAAAAGCCTTGCCCGAAACGCACCCGGTACCGTGGCAGAGGAAGATGGTTCGCTGATTATCTGTCGCTTTGCCCTTTTTCTTCTCTACCATCGAAGACCTCCGCAACCTTCTTGGTCGTCATCTGACCATGGGTTTCATTGTCCACGGTCATAGTCGGCGCCAGGGCACATGCACCGATGCAAGCCACCGTCTCCAGGGTATACTCCCAGTCATCGGTAGTCTCGCCCGGCTTGATACCCAACTTCTTCTCCGCCTCACGCAATATCCTGTCGCCACCACGTACATGACAGGCTGTGCCACGGCACACCCTGATTATCCTTTTGCCTGAGGGAACCAGCTTGAACTGGGTGTAGAAAGTGGCGACGTTATAGACGGTGCTGCTGGATAAATGCAGGAAGTCAGCAATACTTTGCATTGACTCCTCTGGGAGGTAGCCAAACTCCTGCTGAACTTCCTGGAGGATGGGAATCAGGTTGTCCCTGTTCCGGCTGAACTTTGATAGAATATGGTCTATTTTTTTCTTGAAATCAGCCTCCACAAGCTCCCCGTGCGGCTCATTACCGAAGTTAAAGAATTATAGGATTATAGTCTATTCCAACCTGGCAGTCAAGCTGGTTGCCCTGTCGCAGGCGGTATGATATTATTATGAGTTGACACTTTAATCAAGCCTTGATCTGGATTATCTAATTGACGACTAAGGATAAGCTAAATAGACTGACTAACCTCAAGGAGAAGACTCTGGCTGGCGGTGGGCAAGAGCGCATCGAGCAACAGCAGGCACGGGGCAAGCTAACCGCCCGGGAGAGGATTGGCCTTCTGCTTGATACCGGTAGCTTTAACGAGTTGGGCGCCTTTATCACCCACTGCGCTACCGACTTCGGGCTGGCGGAACAGCAGTATCCGGGCGATGCCGTGGTCACCGGCAGTGGCAAGGTCAACGGCAGGCATGTTTTCGTCTATTCCCAGGACTTTACCGTCCTCGGCGGCTCGATATCCGAGGTGGTCGGCCAGAAGGTCTGCCAGGTGATGGACATGGCTCTCAACACCGGCAGCCCGATAATCGCCATCTATGACTCCGGTGGGGCGCGTATCCAGGAGGGCGTTTTAAGCCTGTGCGGCGTCGGTGATATGTTGCTCCATAACACGCTGTGCTCGGGCGTCGTACCCCAGCTTTCGGTGGTGGTGGGACCCAGCGCCGGCGGTGCCGTCTACTGCCCGGCGATAACCGACTTTATCTTCGTCGTTAAGGGTATAAGCCAGATGTATATCACCGGTCCCGACGTAGTTAAGACGGTCACCCACGAGGAGCTGAGCCATCAGGAGCTGGGGGGTGCCGAAGTCCACGCCCGTAAAAGCGGCGTTGCCCATTTTGTGGCCGATAGCGAAAAGGAATGCTTCCAGGAGGTGCGCCGTCTGCTGGGCTTCCTGCCGCAGAATAATATGGCTGAGCTCCCTATAGTAGAGCCGGGTGACGCCCCCGACCGCACCGATGACAGCCTGCTCAATCTGATACCGGACGACCCCAAGAAGGCTTACGATATGAAGAAGCTCATTCACAGCATAGCTGACGATGGCGATTTTATGGAGGTGCACCAGCAGTTTGCCCCCAATATTATCGTCGGCTTCGTCCGGCTTGATGGCAGGCCGGTGGGCATTATCGCCCAGCAACCAGCCTATATGGCTGGGGTTATCGATATCGACGCCTCGGTCAAGGCGGCAAGGTTCGTCCGCTTCTGTGATGCTTTTAACATACCGCTGGTCAGCCTGGTCGATGTCCCCGGCTTTATGCCCGGCTCCGCCCAGGAGCACGGCGGTATTATACGGCACGGCGCCAAGCTCATCTACGCCTACGCCGAAGCCACCGTGCCTAAGGTTACCGTCATCACCCGCAAGGCTTATGGCGGCGCTTATATCGTGATGAGCTCCAAGCACCTCCGAGGCGATATAAACTATGCCTGGCCAACAGCAGAGATTGCCGTTATGGGGGCGGAAGGGGCGGTCAATATCATCTCCAGAAAGGAGATAGCGGCTTCAGACAATCCTGAGGAAACGAGGCGTAAACTGGTCGGCGAATACCGGGATAAATTCAACAACCCCTACATCGCCGCCGCCCGGGGCTATATCGACGACATTATCGACCCGAGGGAAACACGCCCAAGACTAATCCGTGCCCTCGACATGCTGAAGGACAAAACCGATAGCAACCCGTTCCGAAAGCATGGCAATATCCCATTGTAAAGAAAGGACGACGATGGAAAAATATCCGCTAAAGATTACCGATGTTACCCTGCGTGACGGGCACCAGTCGCTACTGGCGACGAGAATGCGAACCGAGGATATGGTGCCTATCGCCCCCGATATGAACAAGGCTGGCTTCTACTCTATGGAGGTCTGGGGCGGCGCCACCTTCGACGTGCCAACCCGGTTCCTCAACGAAGACCCGTGGCACCGACTGCGCACCCTGAAAAAGCTGATGCCGGATACGCCCCTCCAGATGCTACTGCGAGGGCAAAACCTTGTCGGCTACCGTAACTATGCCGACGATGTCGTGGAGAGCTTCGTTCAGCACGCCGCCAAGACCGGGATAGATATCTTCCGCGTCTTCGACGCCGTCAACGACGAGCGCAACTTTGAGACGGCACTGAAGGCAATCAAGAAAAGCGGCAAGCACGCCCAGCTATCGCTGTGTTACTCGCTGACCGAACCCAAGATGGGCGGGCCGGTCTATAACCTGGATTACTACATAAAAAAGGCGTTGATAATGCAGGATATGGGTGCCGACAGCCTGTGTATCAAAGATATGGCAGGGCTGATATCCCCCGATGACGCCTATACATTGATAAAAGCGCTCAAGCAGGAGCTGAAGATACCGGTGCAGCTGCACACCCACTACACCAGCGGCATGGCGCCGATGAGTATCCTCAAGGCGATTGAAGCCGGCGTGGACATCATCGATACCTCCCTGGCTCCCTTCGCCCTGCGCACCTCCCATCCGGCGATAGAGCCTGTCGTGGTCGCCCTCCAGGGAACGGACAGGGACACCGGTATAGACCTGAAAGACCTCCTCAAGCTGGGGCAGTACTTCGAGTCCATCGCTCCTAAGTATAGAGATTTTATGGCGACGACAAGGATGTCGGTTATTGATACAGGTGTGCTGATGCACCAGGTGCCGGGGGGAATGATTTCCAACCTGGTATCTCAGTTAAAAGAAGCCGATGCGCTGGATAGAATCGATGAAGTTTACGCTGAGCTGCCACAGATCAGAAAAGAGCTGGGGTATCCACCCCTGGTCACACCTACCAGCCAGATTGTTGGCATCCAGGCGGTGCAGAACGTCCTCTTCGGCAGGTATAAGATAATATCGGCACAGGTGAAGGACTATGTCTATGGACTGTACGGCAGGCCGCCGGTACCGGTTGACCCCGAAATACAAAAGATAGTGCTCAAAGGCTACGAGCGGGGTGAGACGCCAATTACCTGCCGCCCTGGAGATATACTCGAACCGGAGCTTGACGCTGCCTTTGCCGATACCAAGGATATTGCCAAGGACATCGGTGATGTGCTTATCTACGCCCTTTACCCCACCACCGGTATGCGCTTCCTCAGGTGGAAGTACGGGCTGGAAGAGCCAC
>DAOUSH010000046.1 GCA_030627335.1 Dehalococcoidia bacterium
GGGAACTGGAACCAGTGGAGACATTCCTCAAAGAGATGGGCGCCCACGATATAACCCCCCAGGCCAAGCTCTCCCTGACCAAGGCCAGCCTGCCCCTGGTCACCCAGGTCGTTCTACTGGAGTACTAAGCAGTCTATAAAGCATCACCAGAAACCAAGCCAGCCTCTGGCTAGCGGCGTCTTATTACCAGCACCAGTATGACGGCCAGCAACACCACAATGACGGCGCCCATAAACCCCATCGTGTAATAGAGCCAATCCGGGGTATTGGAGGACGGCTGGGTTGACAGCGGTGTCGGCGAAGGTGGTAATTCCACAATTATAGTCGTGACTACTGTCTGCAACCCGGAGGCCGGATTCAAGGTCGGGTTCGGATTCAGGGGTAGTTCTGGCTCCAAGGTTGGATCTGGTTCCGAAACCGGCTCCAAATCCGCAGTTGGGTCTGGCTCCGAAGCCGGCTCTAACTCGGTAACGAAAACGCCCACAGCACTCCAGGCACTATTGATACTTGGGCTAACAGCCCTGACCTTCCAGTAGTATACGGTGCCGTAGCCCAGGCTTACATCGGACTGCCAGGCATTACCGGGCAGGGCATGGTCACCAACCCTGCTTAATTCATACTCACTTAAATCCAGACTTAGGGACACCACCAGCTCATAGCCTTCAGCACCGGCGACAGCGCTCCACTGGAATACTGGTCTTACCGGCACCCCGGTAGCACCCGCCTGAGGGTTCTCCAGCCGGGGGGCGGCAATCTCCCCGCCCAGGCTGGCGGTAAACGACCACCTGGCTGACCACGGGCTCAACACCGGCTTGATAGCCCGCACCCGCCAGTAGTAGGTAGTAGCTATCTCAAGCGCCGGCAGCTCGACCGAGCTTGCGGCAGTGTTGCCCTCAAATCCAGCCGGGATTGAGGAGAAATTATTATCATCGTCAATCTGCCACTGGTAGCTGGTAGCGCCATCCAGCGTCTCCCAGTCAAGGCTGGCATCGTTAATGACGCCATTAACAATAGTGCCTATGCCCTGTGCCCGGTCGTGGGGCCAGGTCAGGCTGACCGGCTGGGCTAAGCTGTCATAATAGGTCATCAGCCTTATGTTGGTGGTGTCAATCGACCACAACTGGTTTCCAGAGAGCCACAAACCGATCAGGGTAGCGCCGTCATCAAGGCCATGGGTTACCGTTTCAAACGTTGTCCCCGACATTGGCACAAGGCAGCGCTCCATACCGCCCTTATCATCTCCCGTATCTACCTGCTGGAAGTTGGCGGCATATAGCACACCATCAGCCGATATGACTAACCCGCCGATCATACCGCCTGACGGCAATGTATCGTCTATACCCTCCCAGCCAGCGCTATCACCGATAGTAAAGCGATAGATGCCACCGCCCGGGCTATCGCTGGCGGCATATACGGTGTCGTTACTGCCAAACCCGGGGTCGAAGGCGACACTTACACTACCAGTTAATGGTGGCAAAACCGATTCTACCGGCAGTGGCTCAAACGAGCCGCCGTTATCATCGGAGCAGTATATCCAGCCGTTGCTGTTACCAACCAGAATAGTCCCGTCCCGGTCATACTCAGGAGAGAGGGCTATGGAGCTTAGAGACTGGCCGCCGGCAACCGTACCCGAAGAGTAGCTCAACCCGCTATTAGACGTCCGGCAGATAATCCCATTAACGCCGTCATAGCCGGCAATAAACAGGGTGTTATCATCAACTACCGCCCACTGGTCGATAGCCAGCGGCGCCTCCCGGCGCGTAAAGCTCCGCCCGTTATCAGCCGACTTCCATACCGCCGGGTTACCATCACCGCTCCCGGCCAGAAACACCACCTGACCGTCACTGCCGTACTGCGGAGAAAGCCCAACAAAATCAACGCTGTCAACACCATCCAGTGCACTGGAAAACACCCTCTGCCACAGACTGCCGTCGTCAAGGCTGCGCCACAGGCTGAAGCCATCACCCCAGGTAAGCATAAACAGGGTATCGTCCCGGCCGTATCCGGGGGACAACGCCAGATCAATAATGCTATCGATTCTGGTATCAACCAGACCGAGCTGATTCCAGGTAACCCCGCCGTCCAGGGTGATGGAAAGGGCGCTCCCGGAGCCGCTGGTAGCGGCATAGGCTTTACCATAGCCGGGAAAGTCAGGAGTCATAATCACCCGGGTCTCAGACTGTCCCGTCGGCTCCTTTGAGCTTCTTGCCCAGCTATCTCCGCTATCAAGGCTGCGGTATACCTGCCCGCCGCCGGCTATACCGACCAGAAGGACGGCGCTTGCCCCACCACCACAGACAGCAAGGCTGGTAACATCAATGTTACTCAAGCCGTAACCGGAGCCGATATTGAGGTCGATAGCCTCCGAGCCGCCCGGCGCCGCCCCGCCGTATATAGCATAGACATCGCCATTACCGCCGCCGGTATTAACCGCCACAAACTGAACGTTAGAGCCACTGGCTGGCTCGGAGCTATAGCCATCGGGAAAGGCAATATCGGCTGAGATACCCACCGTCACCGAGGCTCCGGAGTTGTCTTTATCCAGCCTGGCATTACATACAGTCTGCCCCCAGCCGGCGTTGCCTATTCTGGTAACGACAAAGCTATCGCTTTCATCGGTAACCACAGCCACCATCTGCTGGTCATCAATAAAGCAGGGGGAGAAAGCGACGGCATAGACATCAAAATCACCGATATCGGTATCAAACCATTGAGCGAAGGACTCCTCCTCCAGTACATAGACGCCGCCGTATTCACCGGCATCGTTATCTTTGGTGCCAACAACGACGATATTGACATCATCCCACCTGGTAACATCCATGGACGTAATATCTATATTGCCACTGTCATTTGCCGGGCTAGTTGCTAAGTGGACAAAGTTCTCCCCGGCATCTGTAGACCTGTAGACATTGCTTCCGGTGGCATAGTAGATAGTGCCGGCGTCATCAGCCGCCACCGCTATATCCACTATGGCATTATTAACATTGCCACAATGTGACCAGCTATAGCCGCCATCTGCCGACTTGTAAAGGGTGTAGTCCAGCCCGTCAACACCGGCGTAAAGGGTGCCGTCAGCAGCCAGGGCAAGGTGCCGAACATCGGAGCCTTCAGCCAGCAACCAGCCCCCGACCTCACCCCCGGCAGGAATACTCACCTGAGACCACCTGGCTTCATCCGCAGCGCCGACCACTGAAGTGGCAAAGGGGATACCAAGCAAAGCAAGGGTTAAAAGCAGGGCTATGATGAGCCTTGATTTCGCCATTCGGCAAATTCTAATCCTGTTATAAGCGGGAGTCAACCATACAGGGGGGATTCCGAAAGTACCTCTTAGTCTCCCTTTGATATTTCTAAAATCCCTCTCAGTCTCCCTTTATTAAAGGGAGAAGCAGGGGAGAAACTTCTTTTTGTAAAGGGAGAGGTTATTAGGACTATGTATCTTTACTCAGCCCTGCCAGAAATTCGGCATTGGTCCTGGTCTTACGCATACGCTCCAGGATTCTCTCCGTGGTCTCTGCTGAGTTAACCGAGTTAGTGGCAATCAAGGACATCATACGCCTCAACAAACGCACCTGCTTTATTGTTTCCTCAGTCATAAGCAGTTCCTCCCGCCTGGTGCCGCTGCGCTGAATATCCATCGCCGGGAAGGTGCCGCGCTCAGCCAGACGCCGGTCCAGGTGGAGTTCCAAATTGCCCGTTCCCTTGAACTCCTCGTAAATCAGGTCGTCCATACGGCTGCCGGTATCAATAAGGCAGGTGGCGATGATGGTCAGGCTGCCGCCCTCGTCTACATTGCGGGCGGCACCAAAGAAGCGTTTTGCCGGATGCAGGGCACTGGGGTCAATACCGCCGGACAGGGTGCGGCCACTGGATGGCATCGCCAGGTTGTATGCCCGGGTAAGCCGGGTAATACCGTCCAGGAGGATAAAGACATCCTTACCGCCTTCCACCAATCGCTTGGCTCTCTCCAGCGCCATCTCAGCGACGCGGGTGTGATTTTCCACCGGCTCGTCAAAGGTAGCGCTGATTACCTCGCCCTTAACCGAGCGCTTCATATCAGTCACTTCCTCCGGGCGCTCGCCGATAAGGCAGATCATCAGTTTAATATCATTGTAGTTAGTGGTTGCGGCATTGGCTATTGCCTTGAGGAGCATCGTCTTACCCGCTTTGGGGGGAGAAACAATGAGGCCGCGCTGTCCCCGGCCGATAGGGGCAATCAGGTTTATCAGTCGGGTTGACAGATTGCCTGCCGTAGTCTCCAGGTCAATCATTTTATCGGGGAAGGTGGGGGTGAGTGCTCCAAAAACAGGCCTGTTTTTGGACAGCTCTGGATTTACATCGTTAATCGCCTCAACGCGGAGCAGGCTGAAGTACTTCTCCCCCGCCTTGGCCGGTCTGCCCTGTCCCACAACCATATCGCCGGGGCGCAGTCCGAAGCGACGAATCTGTGACTGGGAGACATATGTATCAGCCGGGCCGGGCAGAAGGGTGCCCTGCCTGAGGAAGCCATAACCGTCAGCCATAATATCCAGAACGCCGCTACAGAAGAGGTTGCCCTGCTGTTCGGCATGCGCCTTTAGCAGGCGCATAACCAACTCCTGCTTCCTAAGGCCGGTGCAGCTGGCAAGCCCGTTCTCCCTGGCCAGGTCAACCAGCTCCTCTCTGCTTTTAGTTTCTAATTGATTGATGTCCATAGTCTACCTTCCTCATTACCATCATCCTCCACCATGAGATGGATTGGTCGCAGTGACACCAGGTAATATAATACTGTTTATATTATTTATTGTACTTGCTTGTTGTTTGTTTAATCACCCGATACGCTTTTCCAGTCAGCGAGGAAACGCTCAATGCCGATATCGGTAAGCGGGTGTTTTATCATTTGCAGCAGTACACTATAGGGAACAGTGGCAATATGTGCCCCGGCCTTAGCTGCTTTTATGCAATGCAGTGGATTACGAATACTAGCAGCCAGCACCTCGGTTGTCAAGTTTGGATATTTTCCAAAGACATCTACTATATCCTTAACCATCGCCATGCCATCGTGACCGGCATCGTCCAGCCGACCGACAAAGGGGCTGATATAGGCGGCGCCGGCGAGCGCCGCCAGGAGAGCCTGGTTCACCGAGAAGCACAGGGTCATATTCACCTTTATATTTTCCTTTTTTAA
>DAOUSH010000069.1 GCA_030627335.1 Dehalococcoidia bacterium
AATCATATAACGGCACTGCGGAAGCTGGGTGTGAGCCTGACAGACATCATAGCCAGGGCTAAAAAGAATGCCCCAGAGGGCTTAAAGATTGAAATAGAGGTCGATACCACTGCCGAGGCGATAGAAGCCGCTAATGCCGGCGCCGTTATAATTTTACTGGACAATATGAGCCCTGACCAGATAAAACGGGTGGTGGAGCTAATGCCGGCGAAGGTGAAGACCGAAGCCTCGGGAGGCATAACGCTGGATAACGTCCGCACGGTGGCTCTGGCTGGGATCGATACCATCTCCGTCGGCGCCATAACCCACTCAGCCAAGGCGCTGGACTTCAGCCTTGAGCTTGAGCCCGAGACATAGAGCCTTTAATAAACCGGGATTACTACAATAGAAATGCGAGCCGAACATACCGATTGCTCTATGAGACAAAATAAAACACGTGCCGGAAAATGGCTCAGGGCGCTGCTTACTATAGTCGGCACCGTTTTCGTAAGCCTTGGCATTGTCGGCATATTTATCCCCATATTACCCACCACCCCCTTCCTCTTGCTGGCGGCCGCCTGCTACGCCAAAAGCTCTCAAAGGTTCTACCACTGGCTGTTGAGCAACAGGTGGTTCGGTGCTTATATAGGCAACTACAGGCAGAAACGGGGGGATGCCGCTAAAGATAAAGATAGTGACTGTGGCATTGTTATGGTTGACCATCGGGGTTTCGGCTGCATTCGCAGTCCAGTCTTTAACGGTTAGAATCATACTTGTTCTAATAGCCGTCGGCGTTTCGATACACATCCTGTCCATAAAAACGTTGAAGCAGTAAAAGACAGCCAGAGAGGTGAGGCGATGGCAGGGGAGATAAAGCCCGAGATTCTCATCCCCATCCACAGCGAACACTCCGACCTCTACCTCGCCCCCTTAAGAGGTACCGATATAAGCGTCAACCTGCCCGTTCTGGGGCAAACGCTTGAGCTGTAGCCCGCCATCATAACTTGAGCTGTATCACCGCCCGTGCCAGACCCGGTACTATACTACCAGTAATAAGTTACTAACGGGTGATTGTAATCCAACTCGAAATAAACAAGAATAAAATAGAGGTTCTTCAGGCAGGAGGCGGAAGTGAATACTACCGAGGATAATAAATCCGAGACCAAATCGGCCGATATAATCGAGACAGTAGCCCGGGAGACAGAACAGATCATCACCAAAGCCTGCGAAGTGGCTAAACGGGAGGCGGAGCAGGAACTGGAGAAGGTTCTCCGTGAATACGAGCAGAAAACCAGGCAGATTGTTCTGAAAATCAGGGAGGAGGCGAAATCCAGGACTGTAGAAATCGCCAGCAGGCTGGGCGAAGCCATTATGATGAGAATCGAGAAATCCTCGACCGAGGCGGTTGCCGACGCAGTCGCCGAGTTCAGTAAAAAAGCCGAGCAGCTTACCCAGACACTGCAGGAGACAGCCGGCAAGGAAGCTGAACAGGCACTAATCGGGGTCAAGGCCGGGGTGGAAAGTGAACCTGCACCAGCCGCAGGCAAGCAACGGGAACCGGAAGAAGTAGCTGACAAAACGAAGCCGAGTTTTGAGATAAAAGTTGGGCAGAAGCTGGCAGGTATCACAGGAGACGAAGCCAATGGAGGAACGCGACAAAACAGTGAAGAGTTTGAGCATTGGCTGACACAGTAATAGTTAGAAAGAGAACCACAACGGAGATATCCGTCAATAAAAGTGATGGCCCGGGTAGGATTATCAGACAGCATAGAGTGTTGATACCGCTGACGCTGCTAGATATCGCCCGATAATTTGCAAAAGAGCCCATCGATATACAGTTCGCCACCCTCACCATACTTTCTATACTGAAAAGCCTCACCAAGCCGAAGAAGTAGTTACCGTTTGCTATCCACCACCAAAATCCTCATCGGAACGGGGCGGTTTGTCTGGTATCCAGCCACAGGTTATAATTACAGGGACAGGCTCAATATGGAATGTCACGGCGGCTACGCCAGCAAGGAGAAGGAATGGCGCTAGAGATTAAAAAGGCGGCTGGCATAGGCTTCTGCCTGGGTGTCAGGCGAGCTATCGATATCCTGGAGCGGGTCGCCACCGAGCGCGGCGGGGTGGAGACCCTGGGAGCGGTGGTGCATAACCAGCAGGTGTTGCGCCGTCTGGCCGATATCGGGGTGAAGGTAGTTAAATCCGTGCCCGATATACAGGGCGATGCGGTGGTAACCAGCTCCCACGGGGTAAGCCCGCAGGTCATAGAGGAAATCAGGTCGCGTAATATAGAAGTAGTCGATACCACCTGCCCCTTCGTCAAGCGAGCCCAGGTCGCCGCCCGCAGACTTACCGAGTGCGGGTTCGGCACCATTGTCTACGGCGATGTCGACCACCCCGAGGTCAAAGGTATACTCGGCTGGGCTAAGGGCAAGGGAATGGCGACCCTGGACGCCGGGGAAATCACCCGGCTGAATAACCTGCCTCGCCG
The DNA here is from genome assembly GCA_030627335.1 of Dehalococcoidia bacterium. Classification (GTDB taxonomy): domain Bacteria; phylum Chloroflexota; class Dehalococcoidia; order Dehalococcoidales; family W693; genus W693. The sequence continues at coordinate 2,474 of DAOUSH010000069.1, forward strand.
TCTGGGTGTCCTCTCCCAGACGACCCAGATACCAGCCTGCTTCGCCGAATTCGTCAGGGGACTGGTCGAATCCCCATCATTCAAGGACACCGAGCTACGAGTTATCGACACCATATGCCACGATATCCGACAGCGGCAAACTGCCGCTCTCAAGCTGGCCAAGGAATCGGACATGGTTATTGTTGTCGGCGGGCATACCAGCGCCAACAGCCGCCACCTGGTTGAGCTGTGCTCCACGCTGACCAAAACATATCTGGTGGAGACCGCCGATGAGATTCAATCTTCCTGGCTGGAAGGTAAGCACCACATCGGCGTAACCTCTGGGGCTTCCACCGACGAGCAGACAATAAATGAAGTGGTTGCCACGCTGGAAACACTATCCTGAGCCTTAAGCGGCATCAATTTGTTATCGCCTCGCTGTTTATGCTAAACTTCACACCTGAATAGCTATGAAAAAAGGCCGCATCTTTTCCGGAGCCCGCCCCACGGGCCGTCAGCATATAGGCAACTACCTGGGAGCATTACAGAACTGGGTGAGGCTTCAGGACGAGTACGACTGCATCTACTGCGCCGTTGACATTCACGCCCTGACCTCTATGACGGACACCAGCCAGCTCCAGGGCAACATCCAGGAGATGGTACTGGATTGGCTGGCAATCGGTCTGGACCCTAAAAAATGCATCCTCTTCGTCCAGTCCCACGTCCCCGAGGTGGCAGAGCTAAACACCCTACTCGGCATGATAACCCCGCTAAGCTGGCTGCTGCGGGTGCCTACCTTCAAGGAGAAGGTGAAGCTTCAGCCGGAAAACGTGAACTACGGGCTGGTCGGCTATCCGGTGCTGATGGCATCGGACATCGTGCTCTATAAAGCCACAGTGGTGCCCGTCGGCGAGGACCAGTTGCCCCACCTGGAGCTTACCCGTGAGATTGCCCGCCGCTTCAACAGCCTCTTCGGCGATACCTTCCCCGAGCCCCAAGCTAAATTGACCAGATACCCGCTGGTTATCGGGCTGGACGGCAAGAGCAAGATGAGCAAACAGGCTGGCAACGACATTGAGATAGCCCTGTCTCCGGAGGAGACGATAGAAAAGATAAAGACAGCCTATACCGACCCTGCCCGCCGCTACCGCTCCGAGCCAGGCCACCCGGATAAGTGCAACGTCTATAAGCTGATGGGATACTTTGATTCTACCAAAACAGGCGATGTCGCCGAGAAGTGCCGTAAAGCCGAGATCGGCTGTGTCGAATGCAAGATGCTGCTGGCCGAGGTAATCAATGCCGCCCTCAAACCGATAAGAGAAAAAAGGGCCGAGCTGGCAGCAGACCCCAAATACATAGCCGAGGTGCTGGCTGACGGCGCCGAGAGGGCACGGGTCATCGCCCGGGAGACAATGGTGGAAGTCAGGAAGAATATGAGGCTTATTTAATCCATCCCCCTGACCCC
>DAOUSH010000131.1 GCA_030627335.1 Dehalococcoidia bacterium
AACACCTTTAAAGCTCTTGACCGGGTCGTAATCGTCGTTATGCTCAAGCACCAACCGAGTGCCTTCATCCCACTCCCATAGCTTAAAGGGGCCGGTGCCATTGGGCTGACGCCACCACCCGGCTCCCTCCGCCACGTTGTCTTCATCCACAACAAAACTGGTAGCGTAGGTCATCTTGTAAAGGAAATATGACGTGGGCTCGTCTATAGTTACCCTCAGGGTGTAATCATCAACGACCTCGACGCCGCTGATGGTTTCACTCTCCCCGGCAAGCATTTCATCCACACCGACGATATCACCCAGGTAGGTAGCCGCCGTCTGCGAGCCGGTAGCCGGGTTGCAGGCTCTCTCCCAGGAGTACTTGAAGTCCTGTGCTTTTACCTGCTTGCCATCATGGAAAAAGACTTTGGTCTTCAGTTCAAAGGTATATACCCGTCCATCATCGCTAATCTGCCAGTCCCTGGCGATATCCGGCACAGGTTCAAGGTTATCGTCAAGACTTACCAGCCCGCTAAATAGCTGGAGGATATATTTGTTGGATGTGGCATCGCCCGCCAGAGCCGGGTCAAGCGTATAGGGGTCTATACCATACAGCGTGAGGACGCTGCCCTCGATGGTGGCTGTCGGTGTCTCTGTCGGATTGGACTTGCAGCTCCCCGGCACATAGTATATCAACAGGCTGCATACCAGTATCAGTGATAGTAGCGTAAGTGCTATTTTTTTCATCGTCTGGCTCTATATCTATAATACATTTCTAAAACAAGCCTTCCCTTTTCAGGCTCAGGTATTTATTATCCCCGATGATTACATGGTCAAGCACGTCTATACCTGTAATCTCCCCCGCTCCCGCCAGTCTCTTGGTCAGCATTATGTCATCTTCCGACGGCGTGGGGTCACCCGATGGGTGATTATGAACAAATATAATGGAGGCAGCGCTGGCTGATATCGCCTCTTTGAAGACTTCCCTGGGATGAACGACACTGGCATCCAGGCTGCCTACCGATATATCGGCGACTTTTATCAAGCGGCTGCGGGTATCCAGCAGTATCGCCAGGAAATATTCTTTCTTTTTCCCCTTCAGCCGACCCGTTACCAGACCGGCTATATCCTCCGGCGTCTTTACCAACGGCTTTTCCGAAGCCGCAGTCGAGACCTCCAATCGGTTAGCCAGCTCAAAAGCCGCCTTAATCTGGGATGCCTTTGCCGGGCCAATCCCCTTAATCTGAGACAGTTCCTCTACCGAGGCTCCGGCAATGCCGCCGAGACTGCCAAACTGGCTTATCAGCCTCTGGGCGGTTACCATAACCGACTCACCGGAGATACCACGGCCAAGTATCAGGGCGATAATCTCCTGCGCTGAAAGGGACTCGGCGCCGTATTTCTGCAGCCTCTCCCTTGGCCGCTCGGCAACGGGTAAATCGTGTATGGTGAAGGACTTCTTCTTATTTATCTCCAAAGCTCTCCCCCTATGCCCGGTATTTGGCAATGGCATATTCCCGCCATAAAGAATCCAGACCGTCCATATCAAAGCCATAGACGCTTATAAAGGTATCGTCATAGTTGCTACCATGCTTGAAGACGCTGATCAGTTCAAACATCTTTTCCTGCCCGTAGCTGTCAATCAGAAACTCGACCAGGCTAAGGCTCTGGGCATAGGAAAGGTATGACTTCTCGGCGTATGCTGAGAAAGGGCTTGCCAGGGTGCGCACCGAGATAAGGCTGTCCTGGGCTATTGCCTGCGCCAGATAATTACGGTATACCGATTCCATCTCCCCTTCGGCATACATTGATATCCCCTCATTGAGCCAGGTAGGTATAGAGCTATA
>DAOUSH010000092.1 GCA_030627335.1 Dehalococcoidia bacterium
CGCCACGACGGCTCTTCACTACGCTTCGCTGGGTAAAAAGACCCTGGCTATATCGACCGATGCCACTCCGTCGTTAGCCCACATCTTTGAGGTATCGAGAGACGGGAAGCCGACCAGGATTCGGGAGTCGTTGTACATCAGCGAGCTTGGTATCAACGAAGTCGAAGAGATGTGGGACAGGAAGTTCGGTCGGGAGGTTTACCAGGTCTTCTCCTCCATTGTCGCCATTGATTACGAATCCTTTGTCGATTTTATGACCTCCATGCTGCCCGGCCTGAGTGATGAGTTTATAGTTGACTATATCCGGGAGCTGAGGCTCAACGGCAAATACGATGCCATTATCTGGGATACGGCGCCGCTGGGCCAGACGCTGGCGCTGTTGCAGACGCCGGCGATGCTGGTAGAGCACCTGAGGCTGGCGCCGCGTATCTACTCCAGGTTGAAGATTGGCCGCAGCAGCCGGGAGCCGGTGCTGGACATCCTTAAAAAGTGGCAGAAGCTATCGGCGGATAACATTGATTTCCTCAGGGATGAGGTCAGGTTCAGTATGGTTACCATACCGGAAGCCTTGGCCTTCGAACAGCTTGATGATATCTTCCGTGAGCTGGACAAGTTCGGCTTTAGGGTGGAGAGGTTGATAGTCAATAATGTGGTCAAGACGGTCGACTCCGAGTTCCTGCGGGCAAGGGCAGAGCAGCAGAAGAGGTACCTGGACATGATTTATAGCCGGTACTCCGACATTGAAATAATTGAACTGCCTATGCACCCCTGCGAGATTAAGGGCCTGGACAGGTTGGGAGGGATTGAAAAAAGCCTGTTCCGATATGGGGGATAAACAGCGAGATGGTCCTGGGCTAGAGTAAAACTAGGAATTAACCTCTCCCCACAATTTGCTCATCGGTTGAATGCATCCTGTCCCCAGTGTAGTTTCGGCATGTTATTTGATTTCGTCGGGGGAAGGAAATATTTATACTGCAGCAACTGTAGTCATAATATTGATCTGCATAGCGTAGCTTAGTGAAGTGGACGGGGCTGTGTAATATAACAACTGCCGGGGAACTAGGTATCCTGACCGGCAGATAGTAGCCCTAACGCAGATTCTTTGCTCATACCATCGATGGCGACAATCTTGTTTCTGGCGGTATGTCCCTTGACGATACTTACCCTGTCTTTGCTTACCGCCAGCAATCGGCACAGGAAGCTCAGCAACTCCTTGTTAGCCCTGCCTTTTAGCGGCGGTGCCGCTATCTTTACCCGCAGGATATCATCGGTAAAGCCGGCTATCTCGTTCCTGGCGGCATTGGGGTAAACCCGTACTGAGATTGTGGTTTTCTGAATGGGCATAGTATACGCTAATTAGCCGATGGTGCCGATACCCCTGGCTTTCACAGCTCCCCGCTGGCGATAACACCAAAGGAGATTCCGGCCAGAAAGAGGAGCCCTGCCAGGCCTCCCCAGAATAGGGTAGTCGTAAAAGTGGCGCTGAATTCCATAGTCTCACTCATAAAGGATGGAGATACCTCCAGGGCGGTCAGGACAGCCATAAAAATACATAGAATACCCAGGATGGAAAACGATAAGGATGCCAGCTTCATAATACACCTCTCTTTTACCAGCTTCGGGTATGTTTCGGTTTATTTTACCGCCGGATTCCGATATAATCTGGAGTATGCGGGATAGTAGCACAAAGTTACCTAAATATCAATAAATATGCCTAAAAAAGCTAAGCATGTTACTTATCAGCTATAGCGGGGGTATTATAATACTATGATGGCTCTGGAGCAAGATGTTGGCGAACTGTTTCGCCGGAAGAGGCTGATGCTGGGGCTGGTGGAGTCGGCAACCGGGGGGCTGATATCTCATCTGATAACCGGTGTCCCGGGTAGCTCTGACTACTATAAAGGCTCGGTTACCGCTTATAGCAATCAGGTTAAGATTAGTCTGGTCGGGGTAAAAGGAGAGACCATCGAAAGGTATGGTGCGGTGAGCCCCCAGGTAGCCGAGGAGATGGCGAGGGGTGGTAGAAGGGTGCTGGGTGTGGACGTATGCCTGTCGGATACCGGCATCGCCGGGCCCGGCGATGCCACCTCGGAGAAACAGGTGGGCTTGTTCTACATCGGCTTGTCGCATAAGAGCGGAACCTTCAGCCAGAAGCATAGCTTTCAGGGGGACCGGGCACAAAACAAACAAACCGCCGCCGAAGCCGCTCTATCCTGGCTGAAAGAGTATCTGCTTGGGTTGGAGCAGCAACTGCCGATAGGATGACAGTTGCCCGATAGAGCCTGGAGGGAGAAAGTTGGCTGGCAGTTTACCGGAAAAGCATGTCGTTACCTGCTTCCTTGAGAGCGATGGTTTGGTGTTGATTCTGCGCCGTAGCGACTTGGTGAGTAGCTTCAGGGGAAGGTGGGCTGGGGTCAGCGGCTATATAGAGACGACCGCTGATGAGCAGGCGCTGGTTGAGATAGAAGAAGAAACCGGCTTGTGCCGGGAGGATGTGGAACTGGTGAAGAAGGGCAGCCCTCTCAAGGCTGAGGAAGAGGGTGCCAGGTGGGTGGTCTATCCCTTTCTTTTCCGAATAAAAGAAAAGGATAAGATTAGGATTGACTGGGAGCACAGCGATAAGCGGTGGATAGCCCCCGATGAGATTGATAATTACTCGACGGTGCCGATGCTCAAAGAGGCGCTGGAGGTTGTATATAAGCTCTAAATTCTTCTCACCCAGCCCCTTCAAGTTTTCTGAACTTAATACTTCATAACCTCCCACCCGTCCCTGATAGCTTTGGATGGTTTATCATCATTAGACCACCACACATCCCTCTGTTAATACAGCTCTTACTTCCCACCCACCCGCCAGCCCTCGTTAGGTTATTCCTCTAGTAGTAGCGTAATTGATACTATCAGCCGTCAATGCTATACTCTGGCATATATAGTCAATGCTGTACCCTGACATGCATATAGAAGCAGGAAGGAAAATTGTAAGTGAAAAGGATTGA
>DAOUSH010000021.1 GCA_030627335.1 Dehalococcoidia bacterium
AAGAACTCCGCATCTTCCAATCGGTGAAGGCTCAAATAGTCACCACCGAAGTCCAGAAGGAGAAACTAGAACAGCTGTACGGGCTTAGATCAAAGAATATTGCTATTATCCCTCCAGGGGTTGATAGTAATACATTTCGACCTCTCAGGCCTGAGGAAAGAAAGGTCGAAACTGGTCTTCCTAATAGGTATATACTCTGCCTTGGCAGGATCGATTGCAATAAGGGCCATGACCTCTTGCTCAATGCTTTTAGTATCGTAAGAAGTTCAATCCCGGAGATTCATCTCATTGTTGGGGGCGGATCACCTAAGCCGCAGCAGATAGAGCTAGAAGTGCTCTCTACGATGCAGAGAATCATAGACCAGAACAATTTGAGCAGCAGGGTGCATCTCGTTGGCTATGTCCCAGATGAGTTCCTTGTTGCGTACTTTCAGCAGGCGGAATTATTCGTACTTCCGTCAATTTTCGAGCCGTTCGGTATGACCGCTCTGGAGGCCATGGCTTGTGGAAAACCAGTTATTGCCTCCAAACTCGGAGGGATTAGAGATGTCATCTCAACAGGAGAGAATGGCTTATTAATAGACCCCACCAACACAGATGAATTTGCTGACGCTATCATTACGCTTTTGAAAGACCCAAAGTCAATTGAGAGTATGGGGCAGTGGGCACGCAATAATGTCCGTAAATACTTCAGTTGGGATGCCATTGCTAAGCAGCATATCGAATTTTACGATAAGTACGTAGCCATATAGCTAAGTTGGCTTCACTTAGAATTATCAGCCCCCGTTGGGGGTGGTGCGAAGTTACCTGTACGAGATATCATCGATAGGAAACATAAGTCAAAGATATCAAGACCTATACCTCATTAACTATCATTGGTAGCGGGGGTTGGATTCGAACCAACGACCTTCGGGTTATGAGCCCGACGAGCTACCACTGCTCCACCCCGCGCCGTTATTGTATAGTTCAGTATAGAGTTTGGCGGGGGGTGGTGTCAAGGAGCTTTACAGGCCACCGGAATAGTAAAAGAGACGGCGGTCTACTCTTTATCCTTCTCCTGCTGCCAGCCTTTCAGCCGCTCCGAGACCTGTTTTTCGTATCCCTGGTCGCCGGGGGTGTAAAAACGCTTACCCTGGAGAGAATCGGGCAGGTTCTGCTGTCTGACGAAGTGCCCCGGATAATCGTGGGCGTACTTGTAGTCCTTGCCATAGCCAATATCTTTCATCAGCGAGGTCACCGGGTTTCGCAGGTGCAACGGGACCGATTCGCTGGGACCCTGCTTAAGCTGCTGCTGGATTTTGGTGTAGGCTTGATACAGGGAATTGCTCTTGGGTGCTGTCGCCAGATAGACGGCTGCTTCAGCCAGAGCCAGGTTACCCTCGGGCATACCGATAAAGTGGATAGCCTGCTGCGCCGCCATAGCTACCACCAGCGCCTGTGGGTCAGCCATGCCGACATCCTCGGAGGCGAAGCGCACCAGGCGGCGGGCGATGTAGAGCGGGTCTTCGCCGGCTTCCAGCATCCGCGCCAGCCAGTAGAGGGATGCGTCCGGGTCGGAGCCGCGCATTGACTTGTGCAGTGCCGAGATGGTATCGAAGTGTTGTTCGCCACCTTTATCGTAGGCTAAAGCCCGCTGTTGAATGGTGTCTTCGATGACAGCCAGAGAGATATGACGCTTGTCACTGGCGTCCGCTGGCGTCGTCAGGGCGGACATTTCCAGTATATTGAGGGCTGATCTGGCGTCGTTATTAGACATAGCAATCAGGTGTTCCAGGGCATCGTCGGCCATCTCTACCTTCAAAGCACCCAGGCCACGTAGGCTGTCCTTCATAGCGCGAAAGATAATAATCCGGATTTCTTCGCCGGTCAGCGGCTTGAGGGTGAACACCTGACAGCGGGAAAGCAGGGGCGAGATGACCTCGAAGGAGGGGTTTTCGGTGGTCGCCCCGATAAGGGTTATGGTGCCGTCCTCGACGAAGGGCAGGATGGCATCCTGCTGCGACTTGTTGAAGCGGTGAATCTCGTCAATAAAGAGAATGGTTCGCTGGCGGTTCAGCTTGCGCCGCTCCTTGGCCTCCTCGATTATCCGCCGCAGGTCGGCGACACCGGCACTGACGGCGGAAACCGGGCTGAAGTGGGAATCGGTGGTGCTGGCGATGATGTAAGCCAGGGTGGTCTTGCCGCTGCCCGGCGGTCCCCAGAGGACTATTGACGGCAGTTTATTGGATTCGATGGCTCTCCTGAGGACACGACCCTTGCCGACTATATGCTCCTGCCCGACGAACTCGTCGAAGCTGGCGGGCCTCATCCGCGCTGCCAGCGGTGCTTCTTTCAGTTTGTCTTTTTCGAACTGTTGCTCGAACATGTCCATAGCGTTATCACCGTAGTTGCTGTTTGATGACATTGATCACTTCTTCCGGGTGCGCCGTGGAGAAGATGAACCTCTTGTATTTATGCTCTTTAAGCTCCAGAACCACCCTCTTGTAGCCGACACTGGTATAAGCCAAAAGCCAGCCTTCTTTAGTTTTCGTTACCCGCACTCCCCAGCCACCGTATTTGAAGCTGCTCTTTTCGTCAGCATATACGTCCTCCACATTGCTGAACGGAACCTCAAACTTTATAAAACCGAAGGAAGCTCCCACTGCATCCGTGGTTATGCCCAGCCTGAGTTTAGTTAAACTAAAGAGGAAGGCGGCGACGACGAACATAATTGCTGCCATAATCAAGAAGAACACGGACGGTAACTCATCGTCGATGCCGAGGTTGCCCGTTATCTGCATCGCATACACTATCAGAAAGACGAGCCCCAGTCCTCCCTCGACAAATATAATGTACTTGACGATGTTGAACGGGATAACCTCGCGGTAAATCTCGTCATAATATTTCATTCAGATTTGTCCTTATTTTTCTTCGGCTTGATGATACTAATCAGTTTTTGCTCCGGCTTCGGTTTGGGCGGATTTTCTGCCGTAAACACCGTCATTTTACCACTCTGGTCAATCAAAAACAGGGGCAGAGCCGATTCGCCGTAGTATTCCTTAAAAGCATCATAGCCGAACTCCTCTGTTAGCTCCGTCGTTTTGATGGTTGCCTCGGAGGCGAACTGACTGGCAAGGTAGTTATAGGTTGCATCGGGAGCAAACAATAGCCGCCCCCGCAGGTGCTGTGAGACTGCCTTTCTTTCTTGCTCCTCACCCCCCGCCGGTAGCTGGTAGACTGCGGAGCGCCCTAAATCGTTGGCTAATTGCAAGGTAGCCAACGAATTGAATTCATTGTCTGAGGTCAGCGCCATCAGGCAGCCGATGCCACTCAGCTCTATCTTGTCCAAGGCGTATTGTGAGAGGATATTGCCGTAGAAGGTCGACACCCCGGCCATGCGGGCGGCGGATATGTTAGCCCAGTTGGTATCGATCATCAGCACCTTGAAGCCTTCTTTATGGAGGGCGGCGGCTATCGCTCTCGCCCAACTGTGCCCGCCGACTATCAGCACCCCCTGCGGGTCGGGCTCGGCTACCTTCAGCCAGCGAGCCAGCGGTGCCGCCGATAAGCCGTAGATGGTTACTGTGCCGGCGATGACAACAAAGGTCAGCGGCACCAGCAGTTCTGCCTGGGTGTAGCCGGCTTCCGTCAGACGCAGGGCGAAAACGGAGGCTACGGCAGCGGCGACGATGCCGCGTGGTGCCAGCCAGGATATAAACAGGCGCTCCCTCAACTTTAACTTAGACCCCAGCGCCGATAGTGCTACCGCTGCCGGCCGTGCTACCAGCATCAGTATTGCCAGCAGGGCGATGCTGCCGGCGCCTATCTTTGCCAGCTCGCTGATTTGCAATTGTGCCGTCAGCAGGATAAACAGCCCGGATATTAAAAGCACCCGCAGGTTTTCCTTGAACTCGATGATGTGTCGCACATTGACGCTCTTCTGGTTAGCCAGTGCTATACCCATTACAGTAACCGAGAGCAGGCCGGAGTCTGTCTGGAGGTAGTTTGAGGCGGTGAAAGCGGCTATTACCAGTGCCAGGGAGACTACGCTGTGTAGGAAGTCCGGTATCCAGTAACGCTTCAGCAATTGCACCAGAATTACTGCCCCCAGCACACCGATAGCGCCGCCGAATAGCAGGGTCTTGACAAGGCTGAGCGCGATGGCTGAAGCCGCTTCCTGTCCTCCCCCGGCAACGATTGCCTGGAATACCAGCACTGCCAGCATGGCACCCACCGGGTCTATAACAATCCCTTCCCACTTCAGCACCGCACCCACCTGTCCGGCAGGACGCAGATGCCTGAGCAGCGGCAGGATAACGGTGGGACCGGTAACCACTAGGATAGCTCCCAGCAATATCGCCAGTTCTAAATCCAGGTCCAGGATGAAATAGGCGGCAGCGGAACCTATCAGCCAGGTGGCCAGAACGCCGATGGTTATCAGCTTAAGCACTACGCCGCCGGTTTCTTTAAGCTCGGCGAATCTGAGGTTTAAGCCGCCCTCGAACAGGATAATGGCTACCGATAGCGATACAACCGGTAGTAGCAGGTCGCCGAAAAGTCCGTCAGGGTTGAGGAAGCCGGTTCCCGGCCCGGCGATGAAGCCGAAGATGAGCAGCAGCAGGATGGACGGCAGGCGCAGACGCCATGCCAGCCACGAGGCAGCGATACCCAGTACGATTATGCAAGCCAGTCCCAGTAATACATTCTCATCCATAGTGATTAGGCTTTATATGCATTTCCTTAAAGGGCGGTGGGTGGGTATAGATACTATAAAAGAGATATTGTTCATTTCAACCTCACTTATACCTCTTCACCTCAAAGAGCTTAACATAACACTAAAAACGAATCAAAGCTAATCAGCTACGAATCGTTTCTCCAAATTTTAATTATGCGTAATTTTGTCTTTTTCAATTTCCCTTTGTTTACTTATATCTCTTCACCTCGAAACAGTAGAGCTCTATCGGTTCGTCGGGGTAAATGCCCGCCTTCTGGCGGCAGATGTCAATCTGCCGATCGACAGTATCCACCCCATCCAGATCGGGCAGCAGCAGTCCCTTCCTGTAGTCGCACTCTACAATAATCCCATATTTCTTTGGGTTCAGTCTGCCTTTATCTTTTACGGACCTGGGCTTAGTCAGCACATCCACACTGTATTCCAGGTCTTTAAGCTCGTTAGCGGTAACCGGGGGGAAGCGGGGGTCTCTGGTAGCCGAGCTGATGGCATTGACAATGATTTCCAGGGCGACGTTTTCCTGGGTCGGCTCGAAAGTGCCGATGCAACCCCTCAGCTGGCCGAGCTTGTGTAGTGAGACAAAGATTCCAGCCTGCTTTTTCATCTCGGGAGTGAGCTTATCCGGCGGCGGGATGATACTGCCTTCTTTAATATAGGTCTCCACCGCTTCCTTTGCCAGCCTGACCAGGGGCGACATATCGTGACATTTTATTATTATCCCGGCGTAGCCGACTACGCTGGAGTAGTCGCCGGTGGTATCGCCGCTGGTCTGGTATTTCACCAGTTCTGCCCTGCCTGCCCCCAGCTCCTTGGCTGCCGTGATGAGGCTGACCGCCGGGGCATAGCCGCACATTGTTATATTAAACTCTTCTATCCGCCTTAACAGCTCGTCTTCGTCCAGGTTCAGTATCGCCTCGATGGCGTAGTCGTCCTTTCTCCGGGCGGATTCCTGCGGCTCGTAATGGGTCATATCGCTGGAGGCTATGATGACGACCTCTCGCCTTAAGTCCTTGACTGTAATGGCTATTTCCCTGCCGATTTCTTTATAGATGGCGCCTGAAGCGTGGGAGAGCACGATGGGTATCAGCCTGAAGTTGCTGTTAAAATACTGCAGAAATGGTAGCTGGACTTCAATAGAATGCTCAAACCGGTGAGCGTTATAGTCTTCCTCCAGGTATTTTGACGAAGCCAGAAGCCGCTTGCCCAGCTCCGAGTCTATCTTCACGTCCCCCAGGGGCGTCCGCCAGACCCCTTCGGTCATAATGCTGAAGGGCTTGCCCAGCCCGGTATGGTTGGACCCCATTATGATAAAGGTGCCCCTGGCTTTGACTCGGGAGATGGCAGCCCCGGCGACCGAGCCGGAGTAGATGTACCCGGCATGGGGCGACACCAGCCCGATTATCTCTTCCTTGACTGCCTTTTCATCGACCATGCCGGATATCATTTTTTTAAGCTGTACCGGTGAACCGGGGTAAAACTGTCCTGCCACAACCGCTTCTCTAATCATAAAGACCACCCCCTAAGCTGTCCTGAAATTGAGTTCGGCGCCACAGAATCTGCACTTCGAGCTTGCCAGGCCTGTTACCTCTGTCTGGTAGCCGTATCGCTTGACGGCGGTCTTACCGCAGGAGTAGCAGACGGTGCTCTCACTGCCGTGCCCCGGGACATTGCCGGCATAAATGAATTTAAGCCCGGCTTTCTTACCGATATCGGCGGCATGCTCCAGTGTGGATACCGGGGTCGGGGGTAAATCGGCGAGGTAGTGGTTGGGGTAGAACCCGGTTACATGCCAGGGCGTCAGCTCGCCCAGCTCGTCGTGTATCCATCTGGCGATGCCCTCGAGCTGTTGGTCGTCATCGTTCATGGTAGGTATGATGTTGGTAACAACCTCAATATGCATCCGCCACTTATCTTTAGCCCTCTTGGCGACATCGAGGATACCGCGCCAGTGGCTTATCTTCGCCAGCTGGCG
>DAOUSH010000097.1 GCA_030627335.1 Dehalococcoidia bacterium
CAGCGGTACTGCGTGCCATCAAGTGCGACTACGATGCCCGTAAGCAGGTTGAACTGAGGCTAAAGATACTCTCAGAGATGGGGCATCCGACCGACAAGGTGGAGCTGATAATAATGGGTGGCACCTTTCTTGCCTACCCTGTGGAGTATCAGTACCGGTTCGTCAAGGACTGCTTTGACGCACTCAATGGCACCGGTTCAGCCGACCTGGAGGAAGCTCAGCATCTCAATGAAACTAGCCGACATCGCTGTGTTGGGCTGTGCATAGAGACCAGGCCCGACTGGTGCCGTCAGGAAGAAATAGACAGAATGCTTGAGTTCGGCACTACCAGGGTGGAGCTTGGGGTCCAGGTTCTGGATGACAGTATCTACCAGGCGGTTGGTCGGGGGCATAAAGTAGCCGATGTGGTCGGTACCACCGCATTGCTCAGGGAGCACGGATTCAAGGTACACTACCACATAATGCCGGGGTTGCCCGGCTCGACGCCGGAAAAAGACCTAGAGCTATCGGCAAAGATATTCAGAGATGACCGCTTCAAACCTGACGGCTTAAAACTGTACCCCACCATGGTGGTAGCCGGCACCGAGCTGGAACACTGGTATCGGCAGGGGCGATACCAGCCATACGATGACGATACTATGATTAACCTGGTGGCTGATATCAAGTCTATCGTACCCAGGTATGTCCGCATCTCGCGGGTGCTGCGAGACATACCGTCAAAATATATTGTCGCCGGGCTGAAGGACTCGCTAAGGGAAAAAGTCAGGGAAGTAATGAAACAGCGGCAATTGGAGTGTAGCTGTATCCGCTGTCGTGAGTATGGTCATCGGGCTAGGGCTGGATGGGAGGTCGGCCAGCCGCATCTTGTAAGGAAGGACTACGAGGCTGCGGGCGGACGAGAGATATTCTTATCCTTTGAGGATGAGGGGGAGACACTGTTCGGGCTGCTGCGGTTGAGGATTCAAACGAAAACCATAGCAGGGCTGGGACAGATAGATAATAATCTAGCCCTAATAAGGGAGTTGCACGTCTATGGACCCGAGGTTTCTCTGGGACAGAGGGATATATCAGCCGCCCAGCACAAGGGGTTGGGGCGGGAACTGCTGCTGGAGGCAGAGAGAATAGCCAAAAAGGAGTTTGGTGCACCGATTTTAGCCGTTCTAAGTGGTGTTGGCGCCCGGGCATATTATCGCTCCGATTTTGGCTATAGATTACAGGGTGGATATATGGTCAAGAAGCTGTAAGGCTGTATTATTATTCGGCTTCCTGGCTCCAGTTCTGCATTATTTCCTTTATACGCTGGGCAAGCCTGGGGCTGGAGCGTAAACGCTCGATCAGTATAGGACAGCCCTCCAGTATCGAGTTCTGGGCTGCGGTAGCCATACCGGAGATCAGGTTCTGTACACCCAGGTCGGCTTGCTGTGAAATGTCGGCGCCGGGGGTGGACGCCAGCTGTCGGCGTATATCCTCGGCAGTGAATCTCATCGGCATTATACACGTCTTGTACCAGGGGCACTCCTTGCACTGCATTATGCCGTAGGCTTCATCCAGAACGTCACCCATAATTTATCTCTATCTCCTTTTCCTCTATACCAATTATAGCATCTTTTGACCAATGTGGCTTGACAAAAACAGGGAAAGAGTATAAATTGGTTGGACAATTTAATATGGCGCACTCGGAGGGACCTGAAGGATTTCAGGTTCAACTGGAAAGCAAGTCGGTGAGAATCCGACGCAGTACCGCCTACTGTAACTGGTAGATTTCTACCAGAAGCCAGGACACCAGAATCTCCGGGTAGCTGAGTCTCCGCGGGATAGGAGGTGTATCATGTTCAAGGAAACATGAGAGTAATCCCTTGTCCAAGGAAGGCAGGGGATTTTTTTACACAAACTTATTAAATATAGGAGGTATTGATGAAGAAAGTAAGTTTATTATTGCTATCGTTGTTGTTGTTGTTGTCTATTTCCGTTCTGATAGTTTCTGCCACCGGGTGTGTCAACAACGAACCGGAGACCGCTACACTGACAGAAACATATACTAAAACGGTAACGACCACCTCTACAGTAACCACAACTGTTGAAAAATTGACCATAATTGATGACTTGGGGAGGGAGGTCACTATAGAGGGGACTCCGTCAAAGATAGTTTCTCTCGCTCCCAGCAATACCGAAATCCTGTTTGCTCTGGGTCTGGGGGACAAGGTATTCGGCGTAACCGAGTACTGCAACTACCCGGAGGAGGCGTCGGCCAAGGAAAAGGTGGGCGGTTATTCTGGCGTGGATATAGAGAAGGTAGTCGCCATAAACCCGGATTTGATACTAGCCGAGGATTTGCATAAACAGGAGGTTATCCCGGCATTGGAGCAACTCGGTTTTACCGTCATTGCCCTGGTACCGCATAACCTCCAGGAGATAATGGATTCCATTACACTCCTCGGTATGATCACCGGTACCGAGGCGGCGGCTTCCCAGATTGTGGACGATATAAGCCAGAAGATTAAGGCGATAACAGATGTGACCGACGGGCTTACCGAGGAAGATAAGGTAAAAGTGCTGTATGTTATTTGGCACGAACCGATAATGTCAGTGGGTACGGATACCAGAATCCACGAGCTTATAGAAAAAGCCGGCGGCATCAATATCGCTGAAGTGGCCGGCGAGGGCTACCCGACACTGGCACTGGAGGAAATCATCAGCATCAACCCGCAGGTAATAATCGTTAATGACGATATGTCTCTAGACGCCATTTTGGATGATGAGAGGCTAAGTGGGGTCGACGCCGTCGTTAACGGCAAAGTGTATACAATAAACGCAGACCTGACCAACCGTCCGACGCCTCGCATAGTCGAAGGGCTGGAGATAATAGCTGAGATGATACACCCTGAACTTTTCGGAAATACCTCATAGCTGTAAGGGAATATGAAGCAGGGCAATATTGCCC
>DAOUSH010000042.1 GCA_030627335.1 Dehalococcoidia bacterium
AGCTTATCCATTAGTCCAGTTCTAACGGGGTGCATTCCAAAAGTATCCCTTTATTAAACTTTGGAAATAATATTAACATAAATAGCTTTTATGTTTTCATTTGTTATGTTAAAATAGAGTATAGACTATATGGCAACCGGGGGGCATATTGCAGCAGGATATAGATAGCTTTCTGAACTACCTCATCGTTGAGAAGGGTTTCTCAAAGAACACGGTGGACGCTTACCGTAACGACCTGCATCAACTTCTGGAATTCGCTGAGAAAGAGATTGCCAAGCATAGCATCGTGCCGTCGTGGGCTGATTTCAGACGGCAGGATATGCTGAGCTACCTGCTTAATCTCAAGGAAAGAGGCTATGCAGTCACCACGATTGCCCGCAAGGTAGCCGCCACCAAATCCTTCTTTAATTTTCTGTTGGCTGAGGGCAGAATAAAAGATAGCCCGACGGAGAATGTAACCTCACCGAAGGTGGGTAAGTCACTGCCCGATGCAATTTCCATAAGCCAGGTTCGCCAGCTACTGGCTCAGCCAGCCGAGCGGTCCACACCGGAAGCCAAGAGGGACAGGGCGATGCTGGAGTTTCTATATGCCAGTGGCATGAGGGTCAGCGAACTGGTATCCCTGAACCTGAATAACGTGGACACCGAGGGATGCTACGTGCGCTGTTTCGGCAAAGGGAACAAGGAGCGGATGATTCCCATTCATCCCCGGGCGGCACAAATGGTTAAGGAGTATGTGAAAGAGGTTCGTCCGCAGATGGTGCGTAGCGATGAAGAGCGGGCTTTGTTCCTGAATCAGCGAGGCGACCGGCTTACCCGGCAGGGCTTGTGGCAGATACTAAAGGCTTATGCCAAATCGGCCGGACTGGGAAAGAAGGTTACCCCTCATACCTTGAGGCATAGCTTCGCCACTCATATGCTGAGCGGTGGGGCCGACCTGAGGTCGGTGCAGGAGCTTCTGGGGCACGCCAATATATCGACGACGCAGATCTATACCCATCTCACCTCGGAGCATATACGTAATACCTATGATAAAGCCCACCCCAGAGCCAAACAATCGCAATAGAAGGGCTTTTACTGTTTAGGGGGATTCAGAATGTCGGGCAAATCACAACACGGCAAGGGAAAGAGCTCGTCACAGAGCAAAAAGAAAAGGAATATCCGAAGAAGCAATCAGGTTGAAGTTGTACGTCCGCAAATGGTTGTCCGAAGCGATGAACCGACCGTCGTCCCTCCCGAAGTGACGGCTTCGCCGTCAGGCATAGCGGCTACAGTACCGGCTGGACTTAATTATCCCAACCTGCCTTACGAGTTGCGAAGAATCGGCATTCTGGCTGGGATAATACTGGCTACCCTCGTATTGCTGGCATTGCTCCTGAGTTAAACAGCTCGAGACAGGTAATCATCATGGAATTTGAAGCGGCGAGAGCCGGTTTGATTGACTATCTGAGAACCAAGATAGAAGACGAGAGGGTGCTTATGGCGATGTCGCGTGTGCCGCGGGAGCGGTTCGTGCCGCTGGAGGAGAAGCACCTGGCTTATGAGGATAGGCCACTGCCTATCGGCATGGGGCAGACGATATCTCAACCGTATATCGTGGCGTTGATGACCTCGTTACTGGAGCTTACCGGTGAGGAAAAGGTGCTGGAGGTGGGCACCGGCAGTGGCTATCAGACGGCTATTCTGGCGGAGTTGGCCCGGCTGGTGATTACGGTGGAGCGATTACCAGAACTGGCTGAAGCGGCAAAGAAGACGCTGGATAACCTGGGCTATAAGAATATCAGGGTGAGGATTGCCGAACCGATGATAGGCTGGCAGGTTGATGCTCCATATGATGCTATTATGGTTACCGCCGGTGCTCCTAAGGTGCCGGATAGCCTCCTGTCCCAGCTGGCAATCGGCGGGCGGATGGTAATACCGGTGGGGCATCGTTATGAGCAGGACTTGTATAAGATTACCAGAGGCAGAGATAAGAATATAATCGAGAACCTGGGCGGCTGCCGCTTCGTCTCCCTCATCGGTGAAGACGCTTGGGATAGCGAATGACCGGGTTCTGCGGGATTGTTATCGACGATAGTATCGCCGTTGACGGCGGCTATCATAAAATCGCATCTAGCACCTTTATTGTTAACTAAAGAAAGTGGTTAATAAAGCCTGAAACTATAATTACTTGAGGCTTTGTTAACTATTCACTATAATAGGGCAAATAAGGAAAGCAGGTGGATAAATGAAACAGTTCCAGCCAGAGAATACCCGCAACATCGTCTTACTCTCCCATGGCGGTGCCGGTAAGACTTCGCTCTCAGAGGCAATATTGTTCACCACCGGAGCGATTTCCAGATTAGGAAAGGTCGATGCCGGAAGCACTACTTCAGATTACGACCCGGATGAAATAAAGCATAAAATCAGCATAAATATGACACTGTTACCCTGCCAGTGGCAGGATAACAAGATAAACCTGATTGATACCCCAGGCTATTTTGACTTTACCGGTGAGGTAAAAGCGGGGGTCAGGGTCTGTGAAAGCGCTGTGGTTGTAGTCTCGGCGGCGTCTGGCGTCGAGGTCGGCACCGAGCAGTCATGGAAGTATAGCGAGGAAGCGGGGCTGGCTCGAATTATATACATCAATAAGATGGACCGCGAAAACGCAAATTTTCAAAAGACCGTAGAACAGATTCAATCCAAGTTCGGCACAAAGTGTTTGCCACTGCAGATACCCGTCGGCGCCCAGAAAGACTTCGAGGGCATAATAGACCTGCTGTCGTTGAAATACTATGTCGGCGATAAGGCTGAAAAGGCGGAGATACCGTCTGAGCTTCAGGAACAGGCGAGCTCCTTACGCGAGAAAATGATAGAGACAATAGCCGAGGTTGACGATGCCCTGATTGAGAAATATCTGGGCGGCGAGGAACTAAGCCCTGATGAGCTAAAGAATGGTCTACAGCAAGCAGTAAAAAGCGGCAATATAATACCGGTGTTGACCGGCTCGGCATTGCAGAATGCGGGTATTATCCCGCTGCTGGATGTAATAAACAATTATATGCCCTCGCCATTGCAGAGGGAGGTAACCACAGGGGACGGGGAAGCTATAGAGGTAGGCCCCGAAGCGCCTCTGGCAGCTCTGGTATTTAAGACCAGTGCAGACCCTTATGTCGGCAAACTGACATACTTCAGGGTATTCTCCGGGGCTATCGATAGCAATTCTCATGTGTGGAACGCATCCCGGGGTGATACAGAGCGCATCGGCCAGATATTCGTTATCCGGGGTAAGGCACAGGAGCCGGTGGAAAGGGTAGGGGTGGGGGATATCGGGGCGGTCGCCAAGCTGGGCATAACCAATACCGGTGATACACTGAGCAGCCAGAACAAGCCGTTAAAGCTGGCACCGACAACCTTCCCGGAACCGATTTTCAAAGTGGCGGTACACCCAAAGACTAAAGCCGACCTGGATAAGCTGGGGGCATCCTTGGCCCGTCTTGCAGAGGAAGACCTGACGCTCAGGGTGAGCCGCGATACCGATACCGGTGAAATCATTCTATCAGGGATGGGTGATACACAGCTTGATGTTGCTGCTGAGAAAATGCAACGCAAGTTCGGCGTCGGTGTTGAACTAAAAACGCCCAAAGTTCCCTACAAGGAGACTATTACCCGGTCTGCCAAGGCGGAATACAAACACAGGAAACAGTCCGGAGGGCACGGCCAGTATGGGCATGTGAGGCTGGAGCTGGAAATGTTACCCCGCGACAGCGAAAATGAGTTTAATAATAAGGTAGTGGGTGGGTCTATACCCAAGAACTATATACCGGCGGTGGAGAAAGGGGTCAACGAAGCGATTAAAGAAGGGGCACTGGCTGGATACCCGGTTAGTGGTGTCAAAACGACGGTCTATGACGGCAGTTTCCATCCGGTGGACTCTTCAGAAATATGCTTTAAGATTGCCGGAGCCGGTGCCTTCAAGAGAGGACTAGTCGAGGGGCAGCCAATTCTGTTGGAGCCGGTGGTTAACATAAAGATAACAGTTCCCAGCGAGTTCACCGGGGATATCATCGGCGACTTGAACACCAAGAGAGCCCGGGTGCAGGGTATGAACCCAGAGGATAGCAACAACGTAATCGAAGCCCAGGTGCCACTGGCGGAGGTATTGCGCTATGCCATTGACCTCAAGTCAATAACACAGGGACGGGGGAGATATACCACCGAGTTTAGCCATTACGAGGAAGTGCCTGCACATATCTCGCAGAAGATTATCGCTGAGAAACAGGCGGAAAAAGAAGAGAAATAGGCCGGGCAAAGGATAGTGAATCCTCCAGGATAGTAGATACTCCAGGCAGGAGGTAAATAGAGGTGGAGATTAGTGCACGGAACAGGCTCCCCGGGGTAGTCAAAGCCATAAGGGGTGGGGCTATTCTGGCTGATGTTACCATCGGCGTGGAGGACAATGAGATTACTGCTATTATCACCAAGGGTTCCGCCGGACAGCTTGACCCCAAGGTGGGGAGACCAGGCTTTTGCCATTGTAAAGGCTACCGAAGTAATGGTCGGTAAATAGCGTCAGGACTGGCCGGATACAAGCTCCCTTATCCTAACGGTGAAAGCCGGTAATACCTTTTTCCAGTCGCCGACTATGCCGAAGTGGGCTACCTTGAAGATATTTGCCTCCGGGTCCTTGTTTATGGCGACGATATTTTTGGCGCCGGCGCAACCGCTGGTATGCTGGCTGGAGCCAGAGATGGCTATCGCCAGGTAAAGGTCGGGGGCGATAATCTTGCCGGTGAGTCCTATCTGTGCCGAGCTTGGAATCCAGCCATTGTCACAGGGTGGTCTGGTGGCACCGACGGCT
This sequence comes from Dehalococcoidia bacterium, assembly GCA_030627335.1. GTDB lineage: Bacteria > Chloroflexota > Dehalococcoidia > Dehalococcoidales > W693 > W693. The sequence goes on from DAOUSH010000042.1 coordinate 4,841, forward strand.
CCATTAAACAAGCTTGCCAGCTCCTCCAGTTGCTTGAAACCATCGGCACTGCCGATGCCCCTGCCCCCGGCGACCACCACTGCGGCATCCTCCAGCCTAGCCCCCTCCGCTATCTGGGAGACCCTTTCCAGGGTCTTGACCGCCGTTGGTTTCAGCTTGGCGTTAATAGCGATTACTTCCCCCTGCCTTGAGGTATCCGGCTCTGATGGCGAGTATGCCTTAGCCCTGACAGTGGCTATCTGGGGATAGCATTCGCTGGTGAAGGTAGCCAGGGCATTCCCCCCGTAAACAGGCTTTGTCTGCAGCAGTTGTCTGGAGTCGGAGTCAATTACAAGCTCAATGCAGTCCGTTGTGGCTGTCGTCTCCAGCCTGAAAGCCAGGCTGGGCGCCAGGTCGCGGCCGGTAGCGGTCTGCCCCAGAAGAAGAATCCTGGGC